>JACQCL010000179.1 GCA_016201645.1 Candidatus Rokuibacteriota bacterium | reverse complement strand
GGCAAGCGTCACGCCCCTGAGGGCGTGGATCTCGCCGTAATAGACGTGGAGATCTTCGACTTCAAGCATGCTCGGGCCCCGGCGCCTGCCCCCACTTCTTGCGTCCGAGGTACGCCTCGACGACGCGCGGGTTCTTCTGCACCTCGGTCGGATGGCCCTCGGCGATCTTCTCCCCGTAGTCCAGCACGGTGACCCGGTCCGAGACCTCCATCACCACGCGCATGTTGTGCTCGATCAGGAGGATCGTGAGGCCGTGCTCGGCGATGAGCCGGCGGAGCAGGGCCATGAGTCCCCGGGCCTCGCCCTGGGTCATCCCGGCGGTGGGCTCGTCCAGGAGGAGCAGCGTGGGGGCCGAGGCCAGCGCGCGCGCCACCTCCAGCCGCCGCTGATCACCGTAGGGGAGGTTGCGGGCCAGCTCGTTCGCCTTTCCCCTGAGCCCCACGACGTCGAGCAGTTCCGCCGCGCGGTCCCAGAGGCGGCTCTCTTCCCGGTGAAACTTCGGGTCGCGGGAGAGCACATGCCAGAGGCCGAGGGGCACCCGGCTGTGCATGCCCACCAGGATGTTCTCCACCGCGGTCATGTTGGCGAAGAGGCGGATGTTCTGAAATGTCCGACAGACTCCGAGGGCGGTGATCTGGTCCGGCGTCAGGCCCAGGACGGATCGGCCGCGGAACGAGACCGTTCCGGCCTCGGGCGGATAGATGCCCGTCAAGATGTTGAAGAGCGTGGTCTTCCCTGCGCCGTTGGGACCGATGATGGAGGCGATGCGCCCCTCTTCCAGCTCGAGCTCCACCCGGCTCAACGCCGTGAGGCCGCCGAATCGCTTGGTGACCCGCCTCACCTCAAGGAGGGCGGCCATTTACTTTTCCCTCAGCTCTCGGGTGCGGCGGCGGCTCGGGATGATCCCCTGAGGACGGAGGATCACCATGAGAACCAGGATGATCCCGAAGATCATCCGCTCGTACTTGGCGGGCTCGAACTGGCTAGGGAGGTCGGCGAGGTTGTAGCCGAGGATCGTCACCCCGGCGTTCCGCAGTTCGTTAAGCCAGAGGGAGAGTCCTTTGAGCACTTGAAGATTCAGGATCGTGACCACCGACGCTCCCAGGATGGCGCCGGGGATGGAGCCCATCCCTCCCAGAATGACCATGGAAAGGACGCCGATGGACTCCAGAAAGGTGAACGACTCCGGGTTGATGAAGACCTGTTTGGCGGAAAAGACGATCCCCATGACGCCGGCGAAGGAGGCGCCGCAGGCAAAGGCCAGGAGCTTCATGCGGACGAGCGGCACCCCCATGGCCTGGGCCGCAACCTCATCTTCGCGGATCGCCTCCCAGGCCCGGCCGATGTGGGAATTCTCGAGCCGCCGGTTGACCAGGATGACAACGCCCACGATAAACAGCACCAGGAAGTAGAAGTAGAGCGGGTAGAGGGTGACAGGCGACGCCTCGATCCCCATCAGGTTCAGGACGGGCCTGAAGAAGAGGGGTGGGCGCTGGATCGGCGTGATTCCCTTCGGGCCGTTCGTGAGATTGATCGGCTTGTCCAGGTTGTTGGCAAGCACGCGGATCACTTCGCCGAACCCGAGCGTGACGATAGCGAGGTAGTCGCCGCGGAGGCGCAGGACGGGGATTCCGAGGAGGATGCCTGTCATCGCCCCGGTCAAAACCCCGAGGAGCAGGAAGACAAAGAACCACTCCGGCGGCAGCGGGAACTGCGCCGTGGTCTCGGAGATGAACCGGTTGGCCTGGGGGGAACCGAAGATTGCCCACGTGTAGGCGCCCACGGCATAGAACGCCACGTAGCCGAGGTCCAATAGACCCGCGAGTCCCACCACAATGTTAAGTCCCAGCGCGAGAGCGACGAAAATGCCGACCTGAATGGCCACTTCCAGGTAGAAGCCGTTGATCGTTCCCAGGATCGGCATCAGAAGCCCAAGCGTGAGGACAGCCAGGATCGCCTTGAGCCACGGGGTGACCCCAGAGAAATAGAGGAGCAGGATCGAGGCCTGGAAGAGCATGAAGGCGACAATGGAGCGGGGAAAGTGCGCCACGGAGTAGCTGGAGAGGGCGATCACAGCCATCACGGTGATGGCCGCGGGGACGGGCCGCTGAATCAGAGTCGCCGGGAACGCCCGCGCGCTCACTAGGTCCGCTCTCTGACCACCTCTCCGAGCAAACCCTTCGGGCGAAAGATCAGGATCAGGATGAGCACGGAGAAGGCGAAGATGTCCTTGTACTCGGACCCGAAGGCCCCGTGGGTGAGGAGCGAGAAGTAGGACGCCGCGAACGTTTCGAGGAGACCCAGCACGAGACCTCCCACCATGGCCCCCGGGATGTTGCCGATGCCGCCGAGGACCGCGGCGGTGAAGGCCTTGATTCCCGGGACGAAGCCGGTATAGGGATTGATGAGGCTGTACTGAATTCCGAAGAGTACGCCCGCCGCCCCGCCCATTGCCCCGCCGATCAGGAAGGTGAGCGAGATCATCCGGTTGACGTTGATCCCCATGAGGCTGGCGGTGGCCTGGTCTTCGGCCACGGCGCGGATTGCCTTTCCGAGCTTGGTCCGGTTGACGAGGAGGTGAAGGGTCCACAGCATGACGAGCGCCGCCAGGATCACCACCAGGGATTTCACCGAGACGTCGATGGTCTCGGTGAGGGTGAAGCGCCGGTTGAGCTGATCCATGGCGGGGTAGACGAGGTTGAAAGCGTTGCGCCAGAGGCTCTCGAAGAGGCGGATCGCGTCCTGAAGGAAGAATGAGACCCCGATGGCCGAGATAAAGGGAATCAGCCGGGGCTTCCCCCGGAGCGGCCGGTAGGCGACCCGTTCAACCGTGACGGCCAGGAGGCCGCTGACCGCCATCCCTGCCGCGAGGAGGAGGAGGAGGACCAGGAACGGGGAGAGCACGTCCAGCCACTCGCGAGCCTTGAGTGCCAATAAGATCTCGACCCCGACGAAGGCGCCCACGACGAAGATCTCGCTGTGGGCGAAGTTGATGAACTCGAGCACGCCGTACACCATGGTGTAGCCGAGGGCGATGAGGGCGTACATGAAGCCGAGGATCAGCCCGTCAAGGATCACCTCGGGGAGGATGCCGAGGAGGAGGGGGAGATCCATCGGTGGAACGAGAAAGGGGAAGGGCCGACTAGGCCCTTCCCCTTCGTGAACGCATGAACCGGCTTACTTCTTCAAGGGCGGAGGCTCGATCTCCAGCCGCTTCACCAGCTTGTTCTCGCCCCACTTGGCCGGGTCGTCGGAGAGGACCTGGAGGATGAAGTAGCCGGCCTTCTTGCGGTCGCCCTTGCTGTCGAACTCGATGTGGCCGGTGATTCCCTCAAACTTGGTCTTCCGGATGTTCACGGAGACCGCCTCGCGTGCGGGCATCTTTCCGCCCGCCTCCTTGATGGCGGTCTCGATGGCCTTCAGCCCGATCGAGGTGGCATCGTAGGCCTCAGCCGCGTAGGGGGTCGGATCCTTCTTGAACTTCTCCTTGTACGTCTTGGCGAAGTCCTTCGCCTTTGGGTACATCGCAACGGGGCCGGCTGCTGTAGTGTAGTACGCCTTAACCACCGTCTTTCCCGCGATCCTGACAAAATCGGGGGCGTCCATCCCATCCGGGCCGAGGAAAATGGCCTTTACGCCCTTCTCCCTGACCTGCTTGTAGAAGGGAGCCCCCTGGTCGTAGATCCCACCGAAATAGACCACGTCAGGGTTCTTGGCCTTGATGGGGGTGACGATGGGGTCGAAATTGGACTTCTCCTCCGTCCCCTCGAAGCCGACGACGTCAACCCCGAGCTTCTTGGAGGAATCGCGGAAGAATTCGGCCACCCCCTGGCCATAGGTCGTCTTGTCGTGGACGACGTAGGCGGTCTTGATCTTCAAAACTTCTTTGGCGAATTTGGCTCCCACCTCGCCCTGGACGTCGTCACGTCCGCAGACCCGGCTGACGTTGAGGAGGTTCCGATCGGTGACGATGGGGTTGGTATTGGCGGGAGAGATCATCGCGAGCTGGACATCCTTGTAGACCTCCGAAGAAGGAATTGCGACCCCGGAGTTCCAGTGGCCGATCACGAGGAGGATGTTCTTGTCGGCGATGATGTTCTTGGCGTTGGCCACTCCCACGTCAGGCTTG
>JACQCL010000189.1 GCA_016201645.1 Candidatus Rokuibacteriota bacterium | reverse complement strand
TTCTCAGAGGGGCTGATGATCCCGCTGCTGAGCGGCCGGCGCGCATCCCGCGTCAGCATGTTGGCGAACTCCATCGCCTTGGTCCCAACGATGTAGAGTTGGCCCTCGCTGATCACGTGCTCAACCCCGGATCGGGTGAGCATGGTCGCGGTGAAGTCGGACTGATCGATGTCGATGAACGCGTTGCGTTCCGTGCGATAAACGATCTCCCGCTCCGCCCGCTCGGCGGCCCGCACGAACGAGGTTCCGACGTCCAGTCCCTTCCCGAGATCGTGGCTGTCTAACGTTCCCATCTCGATCCTCCGTTTCGTGGTGGAAGGAGGGATCAGCGCTTGAGCTTCCGCAGCTGGGTGACGGGCCGGGAGATCTCCGCGTCCGTCCGCTGCACCCAGCCAAGCCGTTCGAAATTTCGCTTCATCGTGGCCGGGCGGGTGAGGTCCACGAATGGAATCTCCCCCATCGGATCGAGGGGGCGCCCCTTGCTGTGGCTTCCAAGGCTGAGACTGGCCCCTTCCATCCCGCCATCCCCGGGATCCTCTGGCGACGACCCGAGTGCCCTGTCGCCCTCTCCGGAGGACGAGAACGCCGCGAGCTTGAGGTACAGGGAGAGAGCCAGACGTCGTTTCCCGCCCGCCTCGAGGCGCTGGGCAATCCCTACAACCCTTTGTCCCGCCTCCTCCCGGGTGGCTGGATACTGCTGGAGGAGCCTGAAGTAGAGCGCCGCAGCTTGGTGAACCTCGCCTCTCTGCGCATGCCGGTGGGCCAGTTCAAGGATGGCCCGGGGGATTCGAGGGCTGTCCTGTTTCAAAGAATCCTCCCTTGCACGTGGCGCCTCAGTGGCCCGTCGGACGGCCCAGTTCCCGACCCGTTAGACCCCGCCACCGGTGCCGGGCGCTCGGGTGGGAGCTCCGAACGAAGGGGCCCGCGGGCGGAGCACGGATGACCCGCAAGAGGGGCAGTAGCGGTAGTCCTTGTCGTAGATGTATCGCCAGGTGACCCCACACTGAGGGCACTTCCTGACCAGCCCGTCGCCGCACTTGGGGCAGTGTCTGAGAGCCCCCCACGTCGTCTCCCCGCACGTCGGACATTGAAACGGTCCCATGCCCACCCTCCTCAGGCCCGCTTGGGCGCAGGAGGCGCGCCCCTTGGCTCGAGCGGTCTCTTCAGTTCGTAGGAGAGGACCTCGAGAGCGTCACTCAGCTTCAGTTCATAGAGGTTCCGGTCCACCACGCGGGCCCGAACCCCAAGGGCCTTCATGTACTCACTCTCCTCCGCCACCTCGATCCCCACCTCCCACCCTTCCGGGGTCCGGCTTGTCTCGACGACAACGCCCTCCTTGCCCAGAACATCCTTGAGGAACCGAACCGCTGTCCCGCGCGCCTCTTCGATCCGCATCAGTTCCTCCCCTAGTTCAGCGGATGCCCCTCAGGCTTCCGCTGACCCTGCAGGGCTTCCTGGCTCCGGGGGTTCCTCAGCCTCTCTGAGAGCATTGAGCCTGGCCCTCAGCTCGGCCTCCTGGCGAGTATACTCCTCCTCGCCGATCTCATCCATCTCGTAGAGGAGCTGGAGCTCCAGGAGCTTCTCCTGGATGTACGCCTCATCGGTCAGCTCTCGCTCGGCCATCTCGTGGATCTTCCGCAAAATGCCCAGGAACCCCTTGAAGGGGAGCGCGAGCAGATCGTCAATCAGAAGCATGGGCCCCTCCTACTCGACGTTGATGACGAGGCAGACGAAGTTAAAGGGCGGGAACCCCCCCACGTACTTGAAGATGACC
Organism: Candidatus Rokuibacteriota bacterium; assembly: GCA_016201645.1. Taxonomy (GTDB): domain Bacteria; phylum Methylomirabilota; class Methylomirabilia; order Rokubacteriales; family CSP1-6; genus JACQCL01. The sequence continues at coordinate 1,308 of JACQCL010000189.1, read as the reverse complement.
CTTTGCCCGTACCGCTCAGCCAGCCTGTCCATCTCCCGGTCAAAGGCGGTCTCCCGGTCCCGCTCCACGAGGAACGCGGCGTTCATCATCATCCGCTCCCCCAGGAGCCGATGGGTCAGGCGGAAGTCGCAGCAGGCCCCCCTGAGCGCCTCCACGATCTCGTCCCGGACCCTGGCCTTCTCGGCCTCCAGAGCCTCCTCCACCATTCTCCCGATCGCGACGAGCTGCCAGTGGGCCTTCTGGGGCGGCAGCGAGGCGACCGCTTCCTTCCGTCGCCTGATCTCCCCGTATCGCTCCAGGATCTTCTGGTAGATGAGCGTTTCGTGGAAGATGGCCTTTACCCCCACCTCCACCTTGTCGCGCATCTCCTTCAGGAGGGCTCTAAGCTCGTCGTACTCCCGTTCCAGGATGGCCCGCACCTTCGCCTCATCCTCCGCGATGGTGCAAAACCTGGCCGGGAGGACGGTGTGACGCTTGAAGACCGCCTCGATAGCTTGCTCATGGGCAAGGGAGTTCTCCCGGGAGACCGGATAGCGCTTCACCGGCGAGTCGCTCACCACCGCCGCGATGTCGCGATAGGTGATGGTGGTGAGCTCATCTCCCCGGCCGCCGATCCCCAGAGGGCCGAAGCTTTCCTCCTCGACCCCCTCGGTGATGCAGTAGATATACTTCCCCTCGCGGGCCATGGCGATCACTCGTCAGCGTGGAGGGCGATGTTGACGAAGTTGTAGGGGGGCACCGGGCCCACGTAGGCGACCTTGATCCGCTCCCGATACCGGAGGTCCAGCCCCTCCATCAGGTCGTCGAACTCCTTCTCCCTGGCCCGATCCACCAGGAAGGCGGCGTTGAGGAGCATCTTGTCCCCGATAGTCCGGTTGAGACGGTACTCGGCGGAGAGCCGCTTCACCCCCCTGAGGAGCTCCTCTCCCTCCCGCTCCTTCTTCGCCTCCAGGGCGGCCTGGACCATCTGCCCGATGGCGATCCTTTGAGTGTGGGTGTGGCGGGAGGGCCGCTCGGCGATCTCGACCTTCAGGCGCTTGATCTCCTCGTTCTCGTCCACGATCTCCTGGAAGATAAGCCCCATGTTTCGCCAGAGGGCCTTGATCCCCAGCTCGACCTTGCCGTCCATGTCGCGCAGGAGGTGTTTCAGTTCTCGGTACCGGCGCTCCAGGAGCTGCCGGATCTCCTCAGCGTTGGCGGCCACGGTGCAGAACCTGACCGGCAGCACGGTGAACTCCTTCATGACCTGTTCGAGGACCCGCTGGTGGGTGAGGAGGTTCTCCTTGGAGACCACGTATTTCCCCAGGG
>JACQCL010000188.1 GCA_016201645.1 Candidatus Rokuibacteriota bacterium | reverse complement strand
GGTCCACGCGGGTCGGCTCACCGAGCTCCACCTCTCGTTCGGCGTTCAGCACGTCCACGGGGAGAGAGAGAAACACGGGACCCGTCGGGTGTGTGAGCGCCACTTTAGCAGCCCGGTGAACGACGCGCGGCAGGTCTTCGAGTCGGCGGACTTCGGTGGACCACTTGACGTAGGGGCTCGCCACGGGCGGGAGATCTGACCAAAGCACGGGCTCGGTCACGGCGAAGGACTGCTCGTGCTGGCCCGCGGTCAGCAGGAGCGGGGAGCCGGCCTTGAAGGCGTCATAGAGCATTCCCATGGCGTTGCCCAGCCCAGGGGAGATGTGGACATTGACCGCGGCGAGCTTCCCGCTGGCCTGCGCATACCCATCCGCCATGGAGATGGCCACGGCCTCCTGAAGGGCGAGGATGTAGCGGATGCCGGTCTCTCGCGCGAGCCCGTCCATCAGCGGCAGTTCGGTGGTGCCCGGGTTGCCGAAGAGCACCTCGATCCCCTCCTGTTTCAGGAGCTCCAAGAAGGCCTGCTTCCCCGCCATGAACGGCATCGTGACCTCCGGGATCCAGTGGTGGATCGCGGGAGCCATCGTCGCGCAGGGGTGCCCCGTTGTCAATCCGGCGCGCTTCCTGTAGGCTCGATGATCCATGAAGGTGGTGTCGTCTCCCTTTCTTCGAGCGTGTCGGCGCGAGGCGGCCGACAGGACGCCGGTCTGGCTCATGCGTCAGGCCGGACGCTACATGCCCGAGTATCGCGCGATTCGCGCGCGGTTCGGCTTTCTGGAGCTCTGCAAGGACTCGGAAGCGGCGGCGGAGGTGACGCTGCTCCCCGTGGAGCGCCTCGGAGTGGATGCGGCGATCATCTTCGCCGACATCCTCCTGCCTGTGGAGCCGATGGGCGTGGGGCTCGAGTTCGCCAAGGGGGAAGGGCCGATCATCCATCGCCCCGTGCGCAGCGCCGGCGACCTCGGGCGGCTGGCGGAGGTGGATCCGCTGGAGGCGACGCCCTTCGTGTTCGAGGCGACGCGGAAGGTGCGCGCGGCGCTCGGGGAGCGCGTGCCGCTCATCGGCTTCGCCGGCGCGCCCTTCACGCTGGCATCCTACTTGATCGAAGGAGGCCCGTCCCGGGACTATCTTCATACCAAGCGGCTGATGCATGACGACCAGGCCACCTGGCACAGCCTGATGGAACGCCTGCAGAAGGTCACCGTCGGCTACCTCAACGGCCAGATCTCCGCGGGCGCCCAGGCGGTGCAGCTCTTCGACTCCTGGGTCGGAATTCTCTCGCCCAACGACTACCGGGAATTCGTGCTGCCGTGGACCCGGGGGACGATCAAAGGCGTCACCGCGGGCGTGCCGGTCATTCACTTCGGTACAGGGACCGCCGGCCTGTTGTCCCTCATGCGGGAGGCGGGCGGGGACGTGATCGGGCTGGACTGGCGAGTGGATTTGGGGGAGGCGTGGAAGCGCCTCGGCTACGACGTGGCGGTCCAAGGGAACCTCGACCCGGCGGTGCTCCTGGCCAAGCCCACCGAGATCAGGCGGCACGTCAGGGCGATCCTCGAGCGGGCCGCGGGCCGGCCCGGCCACATCTTCAACCTCGGCCACGGCGTGCTTCCCGAGACGCCGGTGGACCACGTGGTGGCCATGGTGGAGATGGTTCACGACCTTTCTCGCCGATGAGCGCCTGCGACTCGGTTTTGCTGATCGCGTTCGGCGGGCCCGAAAAGCCCGAGGACATCCGCCCCTTCCTCCGGATCGTCACGGCAGGCCGGCCTGTTCCGCCGGAGCGCATCGAGGAGGTCGCCCGCCACTACGAGGCGATCGGCGGCCGCTCGCCGCTCAACGAGCTGACGTTCCTCCAGGCGGCGGGGTTGCGCCGGGTCTTGAAGCGTGACGGCATTTCCCAGCCCGTGTATGTCGGAATGAGGAACTGGCACCCGTTCTTTCACGAGGCGCTGGAGGAGATGAAGGCTCAGGGCCACCGGCGCGCCCTGGGCATCATTCTGTCTTCCTTCCAGACCGAGGCCTCGTGGGAGCGCTATGTCTCGGACGTGGCCGCCGCCCGCGAGAAGGTGGGCCATGGGGCCCCCGAGGTGGTGTACGCGCCGCCCTGGTGCGACCATCCGCGCTTCATCGAGGCGATGGTGGACCGCGTGACGGAGGCGCTGTCGCGCGTGGCCCCGGGCCGCCGGAGGGCCGCCCCGTTGGTCTTTACCGCCCACAGCGTGCCCCGCGCGATGGCCGACGCCTCGCCGTACGTCCAGCAGTTCACGGCAGCGTCGCGAACGGTGGCGGGGCGGTTCGACCACCCCCGCTGGACGGAGGCCTATCAGAGTCGAAGTGGCTCCCCGAACGATGCTTGGCTGGAGCCGGACATCTCCGACGTTCTCCGTAGCCTGGCGCGGGAGGGCCTCAGCGAAGTGGTCGTCGTGCCCATCGGCTTCGTGTGTGATCACGTGGAGGTGCTGTACGACCTTGATGTGGAGGCACGCCGGGTGGCGGAAGGCCTGGGGCTAGGGTTCCATCGGGCAACCGCAGCCAATGACCACCCGGCCTTTGTCGAGATGCTTGCCGACCTGGTGAGGGCCGGCCTCAGGCCGTCGTGACGTGGAGCCTCGCGTGGTCGTGGTGGGCGGAGGGATCGCCGGCCTGGCCGCTGCCCACCGTCTTGTCGAGCTGTCCCGCGAGCGCGGCCGCTCCCTTCAGCTCACGCTTCTCGAGGCGCGCGAGCGGCTTGGCGGCACCATTGCCACGGAACGTGCCGACGGCTTCCTGATCGAGGCGGGGCCCGACTCGTTTATCTCTGAGAAACCGTGGGCTCTGGCGCTCTCGGAGCGGATCGGCCTGGGAGGCCGGCTGCTCAGAACCGACGACCGCTTCCGGCGCACCTACGTCGTTCACGCCGGGCGTCTCGAACCGCTCCCCGAAGGATTTCAGCTCCTTGCCCCCGCGCGCCTCGGGCCGTTCCTCTCGTCTCGCCTCTTCTCCTGGCGCGGGAAACTCCGGATGACGATGGACCTCGTGGTGCCCAGGCGAATGGGTTCTGACGACGAGAGCCTGGGGTCGTTCGTCCGTCGCCGGCTTGGCGCGGAGGCGCTGGACCGGGTCGCCCAGCCGCTGGTCGCGGGCATCTACACGGCCGATCCTGACAGCCTGAGCCTGGCCGCGACGATGCCGCGCTTTGTCGAGATGGAGCGGACCCACCGAAGCCTCATCCTGGCTCTCTGGCGGGCGTCCCGCAGGGTCCCCGGCGTGAGCGGCGCGCGCTGGAGTCTCTTTGTGACCTTCGCCGACGGGATGGAAGAGCTCGTGCGCGCGCTGGCCAATCGCCTGCCGCCGGGCTCGGTGAGGCTCAAGGAGCGGGTCGTCGGTCTTCACCGCGACGGGGGCCGCTGGCGAGTCGGCCTGGCTGACGGCAGCGCTCTGGACGCTGATGCTGTCATCGTTGCGACGGAGGCTCACCAGGCGTCGCGCCTGGTCCGTTCCCTCGACCCGAGCCTCGCGTATCTCCTGGAAGCGATTCCCTACGCCTCTTCAGCCACGGTGACGCTCGCCTACCGCCAGGAGGAGATCGCCCATCCGCTTGACGGCTTCGGCTTTGTCGTGCCGCGCCTGGAGCGGCGTCCGATCCTCGCCTGCACGTTCTCGAGCGTGAAGTACCCCGGCCGGGCGCCCGCGGGACACGCCCTGCTCCGCGTGTTCGTGGGCGGCGCGCTGGACGAGGGGATCCTGAAGGAGGACGACGACCGGATCGTGGCCATCGTGCGGGCTCAGGTCGGCGAGCTTCTCGGGATCAGCAGGCCTCCGCTCCTCAGCCGCGTCGCTCGCCATCCGGGGTCGATGGCCCAGTACCAGGTGGGTCACCTCGAGACCGTCGCGGCCATCGAGCGGCGGGTCGCCGCCCACGCCGGATTCGCACTAGCGGGGAGCGCCTACCGGGGGGTAGGGATTTCTGACTGTATTTATTCCGGGGAAACCGCCGCCTCGACCGCGCTGGCTGCCCTCGACCTCGCCGCCCTCTCTTAATCTCCTGTCTTTTAAGTCTAAAAGTTGTTCTTGACTTTCTCGATCGAGAAAGGGTATCTTCTCCGTTACCCGACGGCCGGCGGGTGAAGGTCACGAGAGCGACGGCGGCGGTCAGCAGGGGAAGAGGAGATGGCTCAAGTTTCCGTAGGCAGCACTGTTCGTCCCCACGGCGGGAGCCTCGTCAATCGGGTGCTCCGCGATGAGGCTCGCGAGGAGGCCCGCTTGCGGGCCTCTGGCTTCAAGCGAATCGCCCTCAATGCCCGGACGATGTCGGACCTCGAGCTGATTGCCACCGGAGCGTACAGCCCCCTCGAAGGGTTCATGGGTGAGGCTGACTACCGGAGCGTTCTCCATGAGATGCGCTTGGCGAGCGGCCTTTCTTGGCCGCTCCCGATTACGCTCGCAATTCGACCCGCCGACGCGGACACCTTGAGGGAAGGGGACGAGGTCGCCCTCGTAAGTCCCCGAGAGGAGCTGCTCGGTGTCCTTCGCTTGGAAGAGCGCTTCCCCTACGACGGAGGTGAGGAGGCGCGTCTCGTCTACGGGACGGAGGACCCGCGTCATCCCGGGGCGCAGTATCAGCTGACCCGCGGAGACGTGTGCCTGGCCGGGCCGGTGGAGCTGCTCGCCCGCCCTCCGCTGAAGGGGTTTGAGCCTTACCGCCTCGATCCGGCCGAGACGCGGGCCCGCTTTCGTGAGCTTGGATGGCAGACCGTCGTGGGGTTTCAGAGCCAGCACCCGATTCACCGCGCCCACGAGTACATGCAGAAGTGCGCGCTGGAGCCGCTGGATGGCCTCCTGATCCACCCCCTGGTGGGCATGACCAAGCTTGACGAGATCCCGTCGGAGGTCCGTCTCCGCTGCTACCAGGTCCTGGTCGAGCAGTACTACCCGAAAGATCGGGTTGTCCTTGCCGTGTTTCCCGGCGCGATGCGCTACGCCGGCCCCAGAGAGACACTCTTCCACGCCCTGATCAGGAAGAACTATGGGTGCACCCACTTTATCGTCGGCCGCGAGTACGCGGGGATTGAGAGCGCCTCGTCTCCCCTGACCGTGGACGAGATTTTCCGCCGGTTCTCCTCGGAAGAGCTGGGTGTCGTCCCCCTCTTCTTCGACGAGACCTTCTATTGCCGCCGGTGCGAAACCGTCAGGTCCCCGAAAACCTGCCCGCACAACCCGTCGGACCGGATGGCCATGAGCGGAGCCCTGGTGCGCGAGCTCCTGGGCCGCGGGGAGCCCTTGCCCTCGGAGTTCGCGCGCCCAGAGGTCGCCGAGATCCTGAGAAATTGGGTGCGCGGGGCCGCCGAGCCGAGCGCCCCGGCCCAGCCCGTGAAGGAAACCAAGGCTCAGCGGGTCGAGCGGCTCAAGCGCCAGCTGAACCCCTGGGAAGCCTATGCCGAGATCGTCCGCTTTGCCCGCGAGGGGTACCAGTCCATCCCGGCCGAGTGGCTCAACTCCTATTTTCGCTGGTGGGGCGTGTACACCCAGGGGGACGGCGTGGGCGCCGTCGGCGGCAAGGGCGGCGAGGGCAAGGCCGTACCCTACTTCATGATGAGGATCCGGATCCCCAATGGCTTCCTTCTGTCGCACCAGCTTCGCACCATTGCCGATCTCGCCGAGAGCCACGCGCGGGGGATCGCGGACCTCAGCGTCCGCCAGAATGTCCAGCTCCATTGGGTCACGATCGAGAATATCCCGGAGATCTTCCAGAGCCTCTGGCGGTGCGGCATCACCACCATGGGCTCCTGCGGGGACGACACCCGAAACATCACCGGCTGCCCCCTTGCCGGGGTGGACGGCGACGAGATCGTGGACGCCTCTCCCCTGGTTCACGCGGCGACCCGGATGCTGAACGGGAACCCGGAGTTCTACAATCTGCCGCGTAAGTACAAGATCTCGATCACCGGCTGCCGGGTCTGGTGCTCCTACCCTGAGATCAACGACATCGGGATGACCGCCCTTCAGCACCCCGAGACGGGCGAGATCGGCTTTTCGGTGCGGGTGGGCGGCGGACTCTCCACCGACCCGCACCTGGGGGTCCGACTCAACGCCTTCGTCCACTGGAACCAAGCTCTTCCCGTCGTGAAGGGGATCACCGAGATTTTCAGGGACAGCGAAGCGCTGCGTCAGAACCGCGAGAAGGCGCGGCTGAAGTTCCTCTTCCTCGCCCACGGCTGGACCGCGGAGCGCTTCCAGGAGGAGCTCGAGCGCCGCATCGGGTTTCGGTTGGACCCCGCGGTCACCGAGGAGCCGCCGGACGATGTGTACCGGGACCACGTGGGCATCCACCCTCAGAAGCAGGACGGCTATTGCTATGCGGGGCTCGCCATCCTCCGCGGGCGCATGAGCCCGGGCGAGATGCGGGCCGTCGCCGCCCTCGCTGACCGCTTCGGGACTGGGGAGCTCAGGGTGACCAACATGCAGAACATCCTCATCCTGAACGTCAGGCGGGAGCGGGCCGACGCGCTCAGGCAGGAGGTCGAGGCCGCTGGGCTCAGGCTGGAGGCCTCGCCATTCTGGCGGGGCACGATCGCCTGCACGGGGACCGAGTTCTGCAAGCTCGCGCTGAGTGAGACCAAGAACTTCGCCCGCTGGCTGGTGGAGGATCTGGAGACGCGGCTGCCCGGCTTCGACCAGCACGTGAAGATCCACATCACCGGCTGCCCCAACAGCTGCGGCCAGCACTGGATCGCGGACATCGGGATCGAAGGAAAGAAGGTGAAGGTCGAAGGCCAGATGGTGGACGCGTACTACTTCTGCGTGGGCGGCGCTGTGGGGAAGCACCAGGCCAAGGCGCGCCCGATCGGCTACCGCGTTCCCGCCACGGAGGTTCCCGGGGCCATCGAGCGCCTGCTCCGCGCGTACCTGGCCGGACGACAGGACGGGGAAAACTTCCGCCAGTTCTGCGCCCGGCATTCGGACGAGGAGTTCCGAGAGTACCTGGCAGGCCAGAAGGTTGCCGCGGTGGCGCGCGATCCCTCCCCGGGGCGCCCACCTCACGGCGTGGATGGCTGACGAGCGGATCGTGCACTCGCTTCGCGGAAAGACGATTGCGATCACCGAGGCCCGGCGGGCCGCGGAGCTGGCCAGTCTCATCACGAAGCTCGGCGGAGTCCCGCGCTCCGCACCCGCGGTCCGAGAGATCCCCCGCCGGGACCAGCGCCCGGCCCTCGATGCGCTCGAGGGCATCTGCCGCCAGGAAGTATCGGTTATTGTTTTTCTCACCGGGGTGGGGACCCGCGCCTTCTTCGGCCTGGCGGCCGAAGCGGGGAAGCGGGAGGCGCTCCTGAAGGCGCTTGGGGGCATGTTCGTTGCGGCCCGCGGGCCGAAGCCGATCGCGGTGCTCCGCGAGGCGGGAGTGCGGATTGACCTGGTGCCCAAGGAGCCGACCTCAGAGGGACTCCTGAGCGAGCTCGCCGATCGAGAACTTCGCGGAAAAATGGTGGCCGTTCAGCTCTACGGCGAGGAGAACCCCTTCCTCGTCGAGGGGCTTCGGGCACGCGGCGCCACGGTGCTCGAAATCCCTCTCTATGAGTGGGCGCTCCCTGAGGATCAGGAGCCGCTGGTCCGGTTGATTCACGAGCTGATCGCGGGGCGAATTGATTTCGTCGCCTTCACGAGCTCGCCCCAGATTAAGCACCTCTTCGTTGTGGCGGACCGCTTGAGACTGCGCGACGAGCTGATCAGCGCGCTTCGCCGGAAGGTCACCGTGGCCGTGGTCGGCCCGGTCTCGGAGGCGGCCCTGGCAGAATACGGGATCGTTCCCCGGGTCCAGCCCGAAAAGGGGACGATGGGCGCGCTCGTTCACGCGATCGCCGAACATCTGACCACGGAGGAAGAACACCATGCCCGCTCCTGAAGTGGCCGAATCCATCCAGGCTCGTGTCGAGGAATTTGAGGCAAGGACCGCCCAGGAGATTCTGGGGTGGGCCCTCGCGGAGTTTCACCCGCGGATCGCCCTCGCGGCGAGCTTCGGCGCTGAAGACGTGGTCGTCATCGACATGCTTATGAAGCTCAACGGGGGCGCCCGGGTCTTTACCCTCGACACGGGCCGCCTCCCGTACGAGACCTACGCCCTGATGGAGGCGATTCGAGAGCGGTACGGCCTGGCCGTGGAGGTCTACTTTCCTCAGGCCGATGCCGTTGAGGTGATGGTGCGCGAGCACGGCGTGAACCTCTTCTACCAGAGCATCGAGAACCGAAAGCGCTGCTGCGGTGTCCGGAAGGTCGAGCCTCTGGGACGGGCTCTCCGGGGCCTCGACGGCTGGATCACCGGGCTCCGCCGCGAGCAGGCCGTGACCCGCACGGAAGTCCGGAAGGTGGAGGTCGATCCTGACCACGGCGGGATCGTCAAGGTGAACCCCCTGGCGGACTGGACGTGGGCCCAGGTGTGGGAGTACATCCGGGCCCACAACGTGCCTTACAACAAGCTCCACGATCAGGGCTACCCGAGCATCGGCTGCGCCCCGTGCACGCGGGCGGTGGCGCCGGGCGAAGATCCGCGCGCGGGGCGCTGGTGGTGGGAGAACCCAGAGACCAAGGAGTGCGGCCTCCATGTGGCGAAGCGAACATCGGGCCAGGTTGTAGAACGCTGACCCAGCACGGGACGCGATGTTGCCAGACATTGAGCTCATCACGCTGGTGCTGATCACCCTTTGCGCGGCGGTGGTCAACGGGGCATTGGGTTATGGCTTTTCGTCCATCACCGTTCCAGTCGCCCTCCTCTTTTACACGAATCGGATTTTGAATCCGGCCCTGGTTCTGGTGGAGGTGGTGCTCAACGGGTACATCTTGCTGATCAGCAGAAAGAGCGTGCCCGTCGTATGGAGAAGAGTGCTCCCGATCTTCGTTGGACTGGCACCTGGGATTGTCGCGGGAAGCTACGTGCTCTCCTCGGTCAACCCGGCATGGCTGAAATTATTCGTGTTTGCTATCCTCCTGCCATTGATCCTGCTTCAAGCCGCTGGAGTGAGAAAACCCGTTCACTCCGAGCGGATAGTTGGGGTTCCGTTTGGCGCCGGTGTTGGGATCCTCTATTCCGCCACCACCATCTCCGGCCCTCCGCTGGCCCTGATGTTCAACAACCAGGGGCTTGTGAAACAGGAATTTCGGGCAGCGCTCGGTCTCATCAGAGTGGCCGAGTCCACACTTACGGCGGTCGCCTACTACTTCCTGGGACTCTACACCACGCCGAGTGCTCAGCTTCTGCCTTGGATCGTGCCAAGTGTCCTGATCGGGATCCCGATTGGCGCTGTCCTGATCAAGAAACTCGACGCAGAAACATTTCGAAGGATTTGCATGAGCTTTGATGCGTGGGTGGTGGGCTTCGGAGCATCGAGGGTCATCGCCGACCTCGGGTTGATCGAAGGTCCGATAGCCTATAGTGTGTTGGGGCTTGTCGTGGCCATCGATACCTCTCTCCTGTATCGCTTCTTCATGCAACGCCGATTGGGTGGGGAAGCGTCCGCTGAGGCGTGGAGTGTCTGACACCGGCCTGATCGTGGCTCACGGCGGCAGGCTCGTGAACCGCGTTCTTGTCGGCGAGGAGCGGGCGGAGGCGCTCGCACGGGCTGCCGAGCTTCCGAAGATCGCGCTCAACGCGCGGGCCATGTCCGACCTGGAGCTGCTCGCTATCGGCGCGCTCAGTCCGCTCGAGGGCTTCATGGGACGGGCGGACTATCGCCGGGTCCTCGGGGAGATGCGGCTGTCGAGCGGCGTCGTCTGGACGCTTCCCATCACCCTGGCGGTGAAGCGAGAGGACGCCCGTCAGCTGAGGGAGGGCTTCGCGGCGGCTCTCGTCGCCCCGTGGGAGGAGGTGCTCGGGATCCTGCACCTTGAGGAGCGGTATCACTACGACAGGCGGGAGGAGGCGCGCTTGGTGTACGGGACCGAGGACCTCGGCCATCCGGGCGTGGCCTACCTCATGGGCCGCGGCGAAGTGCTGCTTGGCGGGCGGGTCGCTCTGATCAATCGTCCGCCGCTGGCTGGATTCGAGGAATACCGGCTGGATCCGCCTCAGACCCGTGCTCTGTTCCGGGAGCGCGGCTGGCGCACGGTCGTCGCGTTTCAGACGCGGAACCCGATCCATCGTTCGCACGAGTACATCCAGAAGTGTGCGCTCGAGCTGATGGACGGTCTGTTGATCCATCCGCTGGTGGGGAAAACAAAGCTCGATGACGTCCCCTCCGAGGTTCGCCTCCGCTGCTACCGCGCGCTGGTGCACCACTACTTCCCGCCTGAACGGGTGGTGCTCTCCGTGTTTCCCGGAGCCATGCGCTACGCCGGCCCGCGAGAAGCCGCTTTTCACGCGCTGGTCAGGAAGAATTACGGGTGCACGCACTTCATTGTCGGGCGGGACGCGGCGGGAGTCGGCCGCTACTACTCGCCGTACGCGGCGCACGACCTTCTCAGGTCGTTCAACCGGGCCGAGTTCGGCATCGAGCCGCTGTTCTTCACGGAGACTTTTTTCTGCCGCCGCTGTGACGCGGTGGTCTCGACGAAGACGTGCCCCCATGGGGATACGGATCGAGTGGCCTTATCGGGGACGCGGGTCCGAGAGCTCCTGAGACGTGGGGACCCGCTGCCGCCGGAGTTTACCCGGCCGGAGGTGGCGGCTGTCCTTGCCGAATGGGCGCAGCATGCCTAGCGCGGGACGCGTGCCGCTGCTCGACACGCCGGACGGAGTGCGCTGATGGGGTACTATCCGATCTTTCTCAGGATGGCAGAACGGCGCTGTGTCGTGATCGGCGGCGGGGGCGTGGCTGAGCGGAAGGTGGAGGGGCTGCTCGCCGTCGGGGCCTCGGTCACGGTCATCAGTCCCGCGCTGACGGCCCGCCTGGAGGCGCTGGCCGGACAAGGGCGGATCCGCCACGTCGGGCGGGAGTATGGCCCCGGCGATCTGGCCGGCTCAGAGCTCGCTTTTGTCGCCACCGACGACGGTCAGGTCAACGCGGCCGTCGCGCGGGACGGGCGGGCGGCAGGCGTCTGGGTGAACGCCGCCGACGATCCTGCCAATTGCGACTTCATTCTCCCCTCGGTGCTTCGGCGGGGGGCGCTGGTGGTGGCAGTCGCGACCGGAGGTGAGAGCCCGGCGCTGTCCAGGGCGATCAGGGAAGAGCTCGAAGCCTACCTCACCGAGGACTACGCCGTTCTCGCGGAAGTCGTCGCCGAGGTCCGGCGCGAGCTCCGGGAACGCGCGCGCGTCCCCGACCCCGAAGCGTGGCGCAGGGCGCTGGATCAAGACCTTCGCCGATTGATCGCTGAAGGGCGCCGTGAGGAGGCCAAGGCTCGTCTCTTGTGGCGACTCAGGGCCGGGATATGCGCATAGGCACGGTGTATCTGGTCGGCGCGGGCCCGGGTGACCCGGGGCTCTTCACGCTCCGGGGCCTGGAACTGCTCCGCAAGGCCGACGTGGTCATC
>JACQCL010000207.1 GCA_016201645.1 Candidatus Rokuibacteriota bacterium | reverse complement strand
CTTCTGCCCAAGGGTGCAGCCCCGATCACTATTACCGGTCAGTAAGCCATGGCCGACGCCGGACTCCAGCACCGACTTTCAGGAGTGGAGGCCGGGCACAAAATTTGCGGATCTCGATTGTGCCCATTTTGTGCCCCTCAGGAGCTCATTCAGGCTCATTCCAGCTCACTCCAGCGGCTCCCAGTATCGTCGTGTGTGTCGTCCGGGTTCGTCGTCCAGGGGATGGAAGGAGGCCAGCCTCTTCGGGGATCTGTCCGTTGTGGCAGGATCTTCTGGTACAGGGCGAAAGAAAGGGAAGTTGACTTGGAGCGGTCTCTCGCCTTAGGGTAGGGGTCCCCTGAGTTTTCTCTGTGGCCGGGGCCCCTGAGGCCGTTTCTGCCGGGGCGGTCCCGAAGCGGGGCCTTTCGCAGAGTCGAAAGGCCTCGGATCTGCCAGGGACAGGGCCCCGGTCTTGATCTCTCCCGGCAAGTTCCGTTTCTCCCTCCCATCAGACCTTGGAGCTCCCCGGGGATTTCCTGTCCAGGCTATGCCCAAGAGGACCCGAAGTGCCTGGATACCTGCTCATTGTGAGGCGGGATCAACCTAGCCTCTGCGACTATTTGAGGCGGAACTTCGCCGGGGATAACAAAACTCAGGTTCTCTTGGACCGACGGCGGGGAGAGCGCCGGCAGAAAGTTCAGCCCCACGAGCCTGAGCGGCGTCGGGGTGAGCGTCGGCAACGCCGGGAGATTGAGCAGGATCTCTGGTATCGGTCGGTCGTGATCATCCGAACTGAAGAGTAAGAGAAGAAACGTCCACTGGGTGTTGCGGCAGAAGCCGTTAGCTTCTGGGCTTGGTCTCACGTGGTCGTGCCGCCTGTGCACGAATGACGCAATTTGTCTGCTCATGCCATTTTTCGCCATCTTCTCCTCGCCGGTCTTTGTTGCGGCGGGACGAATTGCCCGTGCTTTCGAGGACTTGGGTTGAGGCACGTCCGATGGCATAACCGTTGCTGGTCTATAGGGGCCAGGTAAAGGGAGGTCATCATGGAGCGAGACCAGCAACGACGCCCTGCGGTGCCCCACGCCTTCGATGTCACCGTGGAAAGTCCGCGAGGTCACTGGTCTGGAAAAACTACTGACCTGAGCCCTTCCGGGGCAAAGGTTACCCTGGAGGGAAATTCGGTCCGCCTCCCGCTGATGACCGTCGTTCAGCTGCGAATTGCCTCGCCTAGTGGAAATCCCCCTCTTGCTCTCCCGGCACGCGTGATAGAAACCGACTCCGATGGCGTGATCCTGTCGTTCTTCAATCTGAGAGATCAGGCGCACCGTGGTCTGAAGGATCTCTTGGACTCTTTCGTCCCCCGGGAATCCCAGGTGTTGTTGGACCAGTCCGGCTCGAACGGTTCCGAGCGGCACGCTTCTCCCCAGTCTTCCATGCCGCCCGGCTTTCTCGATGACACCCGACCAGCGGAAGGAGCCGCAGCGCCTAAAGGGGCCGAGCCCGGGAAACCCGACGCCGTCGAGGAGCTGCAGCGTGCAGAGCCGGAGGAGCGGTCCGTTCCCCCCAGCGACGTCCGGGCCGAGGAGACCAGATTGCAGGAACTCCTTGGCAAGGCGGGACTCGATGGTCTTAGCCTTCCCTCCAACGGCGTCCTGTCGCCACAATGGCGGAAGTTCTTAGAGCAGCTTGGGCCCAAGGCTTCCTCCAGTTCGACGGGGACCAGATCAAGCCGCCCGGCCAAGACCGAGGGCTCCAATGTGACAAGGAGCCGCGGCGACAGGTCGCGAACATCCCGTTAGTCAAAGCGTCACCCTGACGTCCCCGTTCTGTCCGTAAGCTCTTGCCTAGAGGCCCCGACTCGGGCCAAAATAGGTCCCGCCATTAACTCCACCTGCGAAAGCGATCAAGACGCCGCGCGTGAGACTGCGGGTCGGCCGTATTCCCTACCTCAACTGTGAGCCGTTCTTTGCCCACCTCGAAGGGGTCGAGACCGTTTCATTGTCGCCCCGCGAGCTCGGTTCCGCTATCGCGGAAGGGCGGCTCGACGCGGGTCCCGTTCCCCTCGCCGATCTGATTGTCCTCGGGGAGTCCGTTCGCCGGCTGCGTCTCGGGATTGCCACGCCAGGAGCCTCGCGCTCCGTCCTGGTGTTCAGCAAGCGGCCGCTTCCGGCGCTGGCCGGCGCGCTGATCGGTGTGACGGAGGAGACGTCCACTTCGGCCCAGATCCTTCGGCTTCTCCTCGAGCTCCGGTACGGCATCACGGGGGTCCGCTGGGGGAAGATCGCGGACGGGATTGACGGCATCCTGCTCATCGGGGACCAGGCGCTCCGGGCCCGGGCCCGGGGCACCGGGTTCGACTGCTGCACCGACCTCGGGGCCGAGTGGACGGCGTGGACCGGGCTGCCGTGCGTGTTCGCGATCTGGGCGATCACGCGGAGGCTGCCGGAGGAGGTCGGCGTCCAATTGGAGCGAGCGCTGGACACGGCGCTGGACCGGGCGATGGCCTCGCTTCCTGAGATCGCGGCGAGGCGGCGTGATACAGGGCTCGACGAGGCTCAAACGGTGAGCTATCTAAGAAATTTCATCTATCGCTTCGGGCCGAAAGAGGACGAAGCGATCGGGGAATTCAAGAAGCTCCTTGACAGGCGCCCCAGCCTGTCCTAGAGTCCCCCCACACCCTTGAGTCCAACCGCCCGGGAAGGCACTGATGCCCCTGGGTCGAATCCCTAGCGTGCGCGGGCTCGGCGGGAGGGAGAGCGATGAAGAAAATTCGCGATATCATGCGCTATGGATTTCTCTTCACCGTTCAGCGTCACGCCACGGTGGCCGAGGCGGTGCGCGTGATGGCCACCCACAACGTCGGGATCGTCACGGTGCTCGACGGCGACAAGCTGGCGGGGGTGTTCTCGGAGCGCGACGTCGTGCGTCGCGTGGTAAACGCCGGGCTCGACCCTGCCCGGACACCGGTCGGAGACGTCATGACCACCGATCTCGTCGTCGCCGACGCCGATGAGGACTACCAGTCGGCGATGCGTAAGATGGATCAGGCCAACATCCGCCACCTGCTCGTCGTGAGCGAAGGCCGCATCCTTTCCATGATCTCGATCCGCGATCTGATGCGGGTCGAGATCCAGGACAAGGGTGAGGAGATCCGCTACCTGCACGAGTACCTCTACCAGGTGCCGCCGGACATCGCCCGCATGCCGAGCTAGCCCGTCCTGTAGAGCCCCGGCGCGATCTCCGACGCGAGCTGTTCCAGTTGCTCCATTTCGTCGAAGACGGGGTTGAGGATGAGGAACTCGGCGCCGCCGGTCACGATCGCGGCGAGCCGGTCGAGGCACTCCTGGGGCGTTCCCCAGACCGCCACCTGCTCGGCCAGCTCGGGCTTTCCGTAGAAGGCGCCGAACCATTCGGCGAGTCGCTTCGCCGTCTGCGACCGGTCCTTCCCGACGGCGACGTACACGCGCTTTCCCACCTTGAAGGTCGAGGGGTCGCGCCGGGCCTCTTCCAGGAGTGCCCCGAGTGTTCGAACCTCGTCGAGGAACTGGGCGGTGGAGACCGAGCCCGCGCCGATGAAGCCGCTCCCCAGCTCGATGGCGCGCTTCAGTGCTGCGGGGTGATGGCCGCCGAACCAGATCGGCGGGTGCGGCTTCTGCAACGGCTTGGGCTCCATGGCGGCGTTCTCGAGCCGCCAGAACTGTCCGGCAAACGTGACGCGGGGCTCCGTCCAGAGGCGCTGCATGAGCCGGATGGCCTCGGCGAAGCGCGCGGCGCGGCGGTCCGCCGAAATTCCGTAGGCGGGATAGACGCGTGTGTTTCCGCCGAGCCCGACCCCCACGATCAATCGGCCGCGGCTCAGGTGGTCGAGCGTCGCGAGGCTCTTGGCGAGGTGGACCGGGCTGCGCAGGGCCGCCAGGAGCACTGCTGCGCCCAGGCGCATGCGCTCGGTGATCGCCGCGGCGTAGGTGAGGAGCTCGACGGGTTCGAGACTCGGGATCGTGCCCAGGACCTGCTCGAGGACCCAGGCGCTCTCGAACCCTAGGCTCTCGGTCCGCGTGAGGAAGTCGCGAATCCGTCGCGTGTCCACGGATCCCCCGAGGAAGGTCTGGGGGATCGCGATACCGAGGGGGATCCGCGTGGTCACGACCCCTCGGGCGTGATCTGGATCACCACGCTCTCTTTGCGCTGGAGCCGTCGGCGGATCCGGCGACCCATGAAGAGCGGCACGAGGATCGGGTACTTTCGGCAATACGTCTGGAGGATCTCGTGTTCGAGGTCGGGGCGGTCGCTGACCTCGGCGGCTCGCCCCGCGAAGCCCGGCCCGTCTGGGGAGCCGAGGTGGACGCGCACCCGGCCAGTGGCTCGAATCCGACGCGCCTTGAGGCTTTCCCTGAGCGTCGTGAAGTACAGGCGTCCGTCTTTGGCCATGAACCAAACGGGGACCGTCCCGGATTTGCCTGACGGGCCCCAGGTTGTCACGTAGATTCGCTTGGCGCTCTTGAGCAGAGCGTCGTGGGCGGGGTCCATGCCACAGACTACCATGAGGGCCGAGGGGGTTGTAAGATAGCCGTCCATGAAGGACGTGTTCCAGTATGTCGAGGCGAATCGGGGCCGCTTCATCGCCGAGCTTCTGACCCTCCTGCGCCAGCCCTCCATCTCGGCCCAAAACGTCGGCGTGACCGAATGTGCCGAACTCGTGCTCCGCTTTATGAGCGAGGCGGGGGTGGATGCGCGGTTGATCCCGACAGCGGGGTATCCGGTGGTCTTTGGCCAGGTGCTGGCGCCCGGGGCCGCCCGGACCGTGTTGATTTACGGGCATTACGACGTCCAGCCGCCCGAGCCCTTGGAGGAGTGGAAGACTCCCCCGTTCGAGCCGTCGCTCAGGAACGGTCGGATCTACGCCAGAGGCGCTGGAGACAACAAGGGGCAGATGTTCGCCCACCTGAAGGCCGTCGAGGCTGTCTTGCAGACCCGGGGCCGGCTTCCCGTCAACGTCAAACTGTGCTTCGAGGGGGAGGAAGAGATTTCCAGCCGGAATCTCCCGGGATTTGTCGGCGCGAACCGGGAGCTGCTTGCCGCCGACATGGTCTATGCTTCCGACGGCCCCATGCACGCGTCGGGTCCTATCGTGTTCTTTGGTTGCCGGGGGCTCTTGTATCTGGAGCTGACTGCCCGCGGCGCCAAACGGGATCTCCACTCCGGGAACTACGGCGGCGTAGCGCCGGCGCCGGCCGCGCACCTCGCTCGCGCGCTGGCCTCTCTGTGGACGGATCGCGGCAAGGTGGCCGTTGGTGGCTTTTACGATCGCGTGAGGAAGCCGTCGCGCGCCGACCGACGGGCCCTCCAGGCTATCCCGTTTGCCGCCAAGAGCGTTCGGGAGGATCTCGGCTGTCCGCCCGCAACGGCCGCCGACGCCGGCGGCTACTACCGGCGGCTCCTCATCCAGCCGAACCTTAACATCGCGGGCCTGACCGCCGGGTACCAGGGGCCCGGCTCGAAGACGATCATTCCCCATATGGCGCGCGCGAAGCTCGACGCCCGCCTCGTCATGGACCAAGACCCCGACGAGATCGAGGACAAGATCCGTCTTCACCTCAAGCGGCGCGGGTTCGGCGACATTGAGGTCAAGCGCCTGGGGGCGGTCCCTCCGTCGCGGACCCCGATGGATCATCCGCTCGGCCGGGCGGTGGTGCGGGCCGTGAAGCAGGCGTGGGGGCGGCGGCCCATCCTGTTCCCGAACCTGGGGGGGACCATCCCTGATTACCTGTTTACCCAGGTCCTGGGCCTTCCCAGCGTCTGGGTCCCGTACGCGCCCCACGACGAGGCGAACCACGCTCCCAACGAGAGCATCACGATTGAGGGATTCATGAACGGGATTCGGAGCACCGCGGCGGGCTTCTTCGAAATCGCCGCCGTGTAGGCATGGGCCTTGACGAAGGAGGGACCAATGAACGCCAAACGCGCCCTGCTTGCTTTGATCGCGGTTCTCGCGCTGGTCGGGCTGGCTGCGGGGCCGGTCTCAGCAGCGCCGAAGGGCCGGGTCGTCGTGGCCCTGGGGACAGATACCTCCACCATGGATCCCCACATGCACACCGAGCGCGTGGGGATTATCATCCACCAGCATATTTTCGACACGCTCCTTGCCCGGGACACCAGGACCTGGCAGCCGATTTCCCACCTGGCCGAGGCCATCAAGAGCGTGAATCCCACCACCTGGGAGCTGAAACTCCGGAGAGGGGTCAAGTTTCATAACGGCGAGCCGTTCACCGCGGAGAGCGTGAAGTTTTCCTTCGACCGGGTGCTGAACCCCGAGCAGAAATCCCCGATCCGCGGGAACTTCACGTGGGTCAAGTCCGTGGACATCGTGAACGACTACACGGTGAGGATCGTCACGCAGAAACCCTATCCGCTGATCCAGGAGATCCTGACTTTCGGCAATTTCGGGATGGTCCCGCCGAAGTACATCAAGGAGAAGGGGGACGCCCACTTCGCCCGGAACCCCGTGGGGACCGGCCCCTACAAGTTCGTCGAGTGGCGGAAGGGGGAGCAATCAGTCCTCGAGGCCAACGAGCAGTACTGGAAGGGGGCGCCCGCGATTAAGACCATCGTCTTCCGGGTCATCCCGGAAACGGCCACCCAGATCGCCGAGCTCCTCTCGGGCGGCGTGGACATCCTGAGAGCCGTCCCGCCGGACCAGATCTCGGCCATCGGGACATCGGGCGTCGCCAGGGTGTCGGCAACGCAGATTCTCCGGGTGGTCTTCCTT
>JACQCL010000040.1 GCA_016201645.1 Candidatus Rokuibacteriota bacterium | reverse complement strand
GCTGAAGCACTCCTGAAGGCTCCAGACCAGCTGGAGCATGAAGCGGGAGGCGTTGCGGACGGAATCGGAGACGTCGCAGATCGTGACGAGCTTGGGCTTCTCCCGGTGGCGGCGGCGGAACCTGAGCTCCATCGGGATGCCGCCGTACTGGAGGCTCTTTCGCACCGTGCGGCGTGAATCGAGCCGTCCCCTCGCTTCCTGGCGCTGGCGGAGGGCTAGGGCATCCTTAATTTTGTGGGCCAGCCGGGAAACGACGGCCTTCATCTGCGCCACCTCGTCGGCCGTGAGGGCGAAGAGGGGCTTGTCCGTCAGGACCTCGCGCGTGAGCTTCTCCCCCTGGCGGTAGGCGCGGCGCTCCAGTTCGCGCTCGACGTGCTGACGGATGATCCGGCGAAACGCCTCAAGGCGAAGGTCGAGATAGTTCCTGATGCGGGCGAGCTGGCCGGGATCCAGGCCTTGCGCTTCAAGGAGCCGCATCAGCCGGGCGAGGTCCTGCTCGATCTCGTCCCAGTCGAACCGATCCTGGAGCCGCCGCGAGAAGTAGCCGACCTGGAGGAAGTACATCAGCCGCTCGAGGCCGACGTGCTGGCCGCCCTGGCGAATGGCCATCTCCATCTCGCTCCCCTCCCCCCACAGAATCAGCTCGGTCAGAGGGTCGAGCTCCATCCCCTCCTCGGCCACGAGCTGTTCCAGCAGGCCTTGCACCCGCGCGTCCGGCCGACCCAGGGCCTTCTTCACCCCCTCGCCGAGCGCCTGGAGATCGAGGAAATAGAGATCGAAGAGGCGGTTGAAGGCCGGAAGGTCGCGGAACTCCTTGATGAGGGTCGTGGCGAGCGCGGTCTTGAAGGTCTCCCGGTCGTGGAGCCCGACCTCCGCCGATGCGGCGAGCGCGTCCAGAGCCTCGGACGGCGAGATGCGGATCTCAGCCCGCCTGAGGTCGCCGATGAACTCCAGGATCCTCTGATCCACGGGCGACTACCGGTCTGTCACGGAAGGTCGGCGAGGACTTTGTCGAGCGCGCCCCGGACGCGCTCCAGGTCCTTCTCGTACTTCACCAGCATCGTCAGCGTGGCCTCCACCAGGCTCGGATCGAGCTCGGCGGCGTTCAGGATGACGAGGGAGCGCGCCCAGTCGAGGCTCTCCGACACCGACGGCGGCTTCCTGAGCTCCATTGCCCGAATGCGCTGAACTGCCGTCACGACCGCCCGGGCGAGCCGCTCGGAGATTTCGGGGACCTTGAGTCGCAGGATCTCGAGCTCCTCATGCGGCGAGGGAAAATCAATGAACAGGTGCAGGCACCGGCGCTTCAGGCCATCCGACAGCTCGCGGGCGTTGTTCGAGGTCAGCACCACGAGGGGAATGTGCTTGGCCGTGATCGTGCCCAGCTCGGGGACGGACACCTGGAAATCGGAGAGCACCTCGAGGAGGAAGGCCTCGAACTCCGGCTCGGCCTTGTCGATCTCGTCCACCAGGAGGACGACCTCGTCGTCGGCCTGAATGGCCGAGAGCAGCGGGCGGGGCGAGAGGAACCGGAAGGAGAAGAACGCGTCGTCCTGGCCGGCGATCTTGGCCACGGCCTCCGGCAGCGAATGGGTGTCCTCGATCAGGTCCCCGATCCGTTCCTTGAGGAGCTGGGTGTAGAGGAGCTGCTTGGCGTTCCTTGAGGAGCTGGGTGTAGAGGAGCTGCTTGGCGTACTTCCACTCGTAGAGGGCCTTGCCCTCGTCCAGGCCTTCGTAGCACTGCAGGCGGATCAGGCGGCGGCCGGTGGCCTCGGCGAGCACCTTGGCCATCTCGGTCTTTCCCACGCCGGCGGGCCCTTCGATGAGGACGGGGCGGCCCATCCGCTCGGCCAGATAGACCACCGTCGCGATCCGCCGGCTCGCGATGTAGCGGGCCCGCCTAAAACGCTCCTGGACCTCCTCCACCGATTGGAACATGTCGCGTCCTCGCCCGATGAATTGCTGTTCATTCTAGCACACGGCATCGCAGCTTATCCGACAGCGCTTGATGGGGAGCCCCCTTCCGGGTATCTTCAAGGCATGGAGGAGCACCGTAAGCATCCGCGCGCCCGGGTGTCCTGGGACGTTACGGTATGGAAGGTCTCGGTGGAGGATGATTCCGGCAGTCAATGGGAGGGCGAATCGGTGGACTTGAGCCCCGGCGGCCTCAAAGTCAGGTTCGACGGCGATCTCGAGCCGGACACGATCGTGACGCTCATCTTCACCCCGCCCGACGGCGGCCCCCTGATCTCCGCCCTGTCCGCCGTGGTGAGAAAGGACCGGGAGGGACACGCGTTCGCCTTTGCCTCGCT
>JACQCL010000206.1 GCA_016201645.1 Candidatus Rokuibacteriota bacterium | reverse complement strand
GTAAGGCCGCCCACGCCCTGATCGAATCCCTTCTGCAATAGCGAGCGGCATGTGTCCGTGAGCCTCGGGGAATCTCTCGGCGTGGTCGTCGCCTTCGGCGCGGGACTCTTGTCCTTCCTCTCCCCCTGCGTGCTCCCCCTGTTCCCCTCCTATCTCTCGTTTATCACCGGGATGTCGGTGGATCGCCTCGCCCGCGACGTGACGGCGGGGTCGCGGCGCCGGGTCATGCTTCATTCCCTGACGTTCATCGTCGGCTTCTCGCTCGTGTTCATCGCGCTGGGCGCCTCCTTCAGCGCCGCGGGACAGTTCCTCCTCGATTACCGGGAGTGGATTCGGATGGGCGGCGGCCTCCTCATCATTGTCTTCGGCCTCTACATTACCGGCCTCCTGCGCATCGGAATCTTCGACCGCACCCGGCAACTCGGGCTCAGGACAAAACCTGCCGGATACATCGGCACCTTCGCCGTGGGGGTGACCTTCGCGATCGGCTGGACTCCGTGCGTGGGCCCCATCCTCGGCTCCATCCTTTCTCTGGCCGGAACCGCCGAGACCGTGGGGAAGGGGATCGGGCTGCTGCTCGCGTACTCGACAGGGCTGGCCGTGCCGTTCTTTCTCTCTTCCCTGGCCCTGGGGGGGTTCCTCAACTTCTTCAAGCGCTACCGGGCCGTGATGCCCGTCGTCGAGCGCGCGGCGGGCGTTCTCCTGGTCGTGGTGGGGCTGCTCGTCGTCACCAATTACTTCGTCGTCCTGAACTCTTACGCAATCAGCCTCACGCCAGCGTGGCTGCTCAAGCGCCTGTAGCGGCGGCCCGGATCCGCGTCCGCGTGCCCGCCACCTCGGCAAACCTGGGGCCGGGATTTGACGTCCTCGGCCTGGCCCTGGCCCTCCACAACGAGGTCACCCTGGAGGAAGCCGCGGGGATTTCCGTCTCCATCGAAGGCGAAGGGGCCGATCATCTGGACCGGGGCGAGCGGAACCTGGTGGTCCGGGGTGTCCGGTCGGTCTACGAGCGGCTCGGGCGGCCGTTCCGCGGCGTCAGGATCGCCTGCGTGAACCGGATTCCGACAGGCCGGGGGCTTGGCTCGAGCGCTGCGGCGTGGCTCGGCGGGATTGTGGGCGCCAACGCCCTCCTCGGGGGTCCGCTGGACCGCGATACGCTCCTCGCGCTGGCGGCCGGCGGCGAGGGGCACCCGGACAACGCGGCGGCCGCCCTCCTGGGGGGGTTGACCGTCGCGTGTTGGAGCGGAAGGAAGGTCCTCGCCCTGTCGCTCCCGGTGCCCGCGGAAATCCAATGGGTGGTCTTGATTCCCGAAGTGCAGGGCTCGACGGCCGAGGCACGAGCGGTACTCCCCCAGACCGTCTCGCGCGCGGACGCCGTCTTCAACCTGCAGCGACTCGGCCTGCTCCTTGCCGCGCTCGGAGCGGGGCGCGCCGACCTCCTCACGGTCGCGATGGAGGATCGGCTGCATCAGCCGTATCGAGGCGGACTCTTTCCGTGGATGGAGCGCGTCGCCGCCGCGGCCGGGTCGGCGGGATCCCTCGGCTGCGCGCTGAGTGGCGCGGGTCCTTCGCTCCTCGCTGCCGTCGGCAAGGGCGCTGACAATGTTGCCCGAGCGATGGAGTCGGCGCTAAGGGAGTCGGGGATCCGCGGGCGCGCGGTCGTGCTGGGGGTGGATCCCGTCGGGACCGTCTGGGAAGCGGCCTGAAGAAGGCCCTTGACGGAGCGTTCGAGGCTCTGCTAAGGTTCGGGCAAAGTCTCAGGAGCGTCACGACAGGACGATCCACTCTCCGGTATTCGTGCTCATGTGTTTTGGCGCACGCCTCGCCCCTCCAAGCCTCTGTGTCTGACCGTGTCCTCCCCTTGAGGCGTCCCGTCGCGGGCGCGCTCGGGCGCCCCCGTGGATCGAATGGCCCCGAAATGGCATCTGTCTCGGCTGAAGCCGGTTGTAAGGAGGTGAGAGTCGATCATCGCCGTCGGTCCCCAGCGACATGGAACCCCTGATCTTTGAGGGAGAGGACGCGGATGGAATTTCAGGATAAGGTGCTGACGTGCAGGGAGTGCGGGAAGGAGTTTCTCTTCGCGGCGGGTGAGCAGGCGTTTTACGCCGAGAAGGGATTTCAACATCAGCCTTCGCGCTGCAAGGACTGCCGTGGATCCCGGCGATCGGGCGGGCAGGGGCAGGGCGCCACATCGGGAGACCGGCCGCTCTTCGCCGCCGTATGTTCCGCCTGCGGCAAAGATACCCAGGTTCCTTTCAAGCCCACTCCGGGCAAGCCGGTCTATTGTCGCGACTGTTACGCCAAGCGCGGAGGGCGCGCCGGTCAGCGCAGCCCGATGCTCCTCGAGCCCTAGGCTCGCCCGCACGTCACCGAAGGATCCCGGGCGTTCCCTGTCCTTCCGTCGGCCTCGATTCGCCGCGCCGGAGCGATTCCTGCTCGCTGAGGAAGGCCCGGCAGACTTGACTCGTTCTCCGCGGGAAGGGTACCATGGGTCAGGTGAGGGAAAGGCCCGACGGTCCGTGATCAAGAGCGATCGGTGGATCAAGCGGATGGCCCTCGAGAAGGGGATGATTGTACCCTTCGAAGAGCGCCAGGTCCGCAAGGGCGTGATCTCTTATGGCCTGTCGTCCTACGGGTACGACATTCGGATCGCCGACGAGTTCAAGATCTTCACGAACATCAACACGACGATCGTCGATCCGAAGGGCTTTGATTCCCGGTCGTTCGTGGACTTCAAAGGGGAGGTGTGCGTGATCCCGCCGAACTCTTTCGCTCTGGGGCGGTCCGTGGAGTATTTCAAGATTCCGCGCAACGTCATGACCCTTTGCGTCGGAAAGTCCACGTACGCCCGCTGCGGGATTATCACCAACGTGACTCCCTTCGAGCCGGAGTGGGAAGGATTCGTGACGCTCGAGATTTCCAACACCACCCCGCTCCCGGCGAAGATCTACGCCCACGAGGGGATCGCTCAGGTCCTTTTCTTCGAATCCGATGAAACCTGTGCGGTCTCGTACGCTGACCGTCAGGGAAAGTACCAAAGCCAGCAGGGGATCGTGCTGCCCACGGTCTAGTCCTGGGGCGGCCCCCTCGGGGGCCAGGAGGCGGTGAGATCCATGACGGAACAGAAACGGAAGATCGAACGGCCGAAGGGTCCCTCCGAGGGCGAGGGGGGTGCTGCCAACCCCGAGGTCGCCAAGAAGGGGAAGAAGATCAAGGAGGACCTCGACAAGCTCCTGGACGAAATTGACGACATCCTCGAGGAGAATGCCGAGGAGTTCGTGAAGAGCTACGTCCAGCGGGGGGGCCAGTAGGCGCGATGCCGATCTACGAGTACTGCTGTCCCCAGTGCGGGACGGAGTTTCAGAAGCTCGTGTACGGGCAAGCGGCCGTCGTGTGCCCGTCGTGTCAGAGTCCGGAGGTCCGCCGAACCCTGTCGCTCTTCGGTATCCGGGGAGGTTCGGGAACCGTCGCGTCCGAGGGGGGCGGCGGAGCATGCTGTAGCGCGGGAGGGTGCCGGTGTCATTAGGTGCGGCGAGCAGCGGTCGCGCTCAGGCAAAAGGGGCGACGCGGCCCCTTTTTCCTTTCGAAAACTTTCTCGTTTAGGGAGGAACCTCTCCGATGGGTCGAAACTACTCCAAGGAGGATGTGGCCCAGCTGCGCTTGGGCAGCGGGACGGAGCTCCACGGAGATGGCTCGCTTGTCGTCCTGAAAGCGCTCCTTGAGAGCGGGGTCGCCTATCTCGGCGGCTACCCCGGCGCACCGACCTCGAGCCTCTACGACGCCATCGCGGACGCCTACCATGACGTGCTCGAGCCGATGGGAATCTACTTCGAGGGGTCGGGCAACGAGGCGGCCGCGGGCGCGCTGCTTTCTCTCTCCGTTCATTACCCGGTTCGCGGCGCCGTGAACTGGAAGGTGGTGGGCTCCAACGTCGCTGCTGACGCCCTGGCCCATGTGTCCGCCTCCGGCGTGTACGGGGGCGCGCTGATCATCGTGGGCGAGGATTATGGCTGTAATTCCACGACGGTGGCCGAGAAGACGCTCCCCTATGCGCAGAAGTCCGTCTGCGCGGTGATCGATCCCAGGGGGGATGCGGAGACGATGGCCCGGATGGTCCGAGAGGGCTTCCGCCTCTCCGAAGCCTCCCACATGCCGGCCTTCTACCTCTTTCGGACCCGCACCGGCAACCTCAAGGGATCCATGACCTGCGAGGACAACCAGGAGCCGCCCATCAGCATGAAGAACCGGCTCACGAAACCGGACGTCCAGCTGGACCGGACGTGCCTCCCGCCATTTGTGTTTGACCACGAGCGCGAGAAGTTCGCCGAGCGGATCCCGGCCGCCCGGGATTACATCTTGAAGGAAGGCCTGAACGACTGGATTCCGGGAGAGGGGCGGGGGATCGGGATCATCACCCACGGAATGATCTATAACACCACGGTGCGCGCGCTCCACTCGCTGGGCGAGGCGGACCTGGAAGGTCACACCTGGATCGACATTCTCTGCCTGAACGTGATCTACCCTCTCGTGCCGCAGGAGATCGTGGACTTTCTTCGCGACAAGCGCGAGGTGCTGGTCGTAGAGGAGGGGATGCCCAACCTCCTCGAGCAGGAGATCCGAGCCATCGCGCAGGAACACGGGCTCCCCGTCCGGCTCTACGGCAAGGACCTGCTCCCGATGCCGGGAGAGTACTCGCCGTCCGTGCTCATCCAGGGGATCGGAAAGTTTCTGACCCGTACGGTCTACGCCGCGAACGGGCAGAAGTCCCTCATCGAGGGGAAGATCCAGGACCTGACGGCTCATCTTGAAAAGGCCAAGAGCAGTTTCGCCGCGCCGGTGAGCGTGCGGAATCCCATCTTCTGCACGGGTTGCCCCGAGCGGCCGGTCTTTTCGGCGCTCAAGATCATGCAGAAAGCGTACGCCCGGCCGCACTACGCCCAGGACACCGGCTGCTACGCCATGGGAACCATGGCCCCGTTCGATTCCATCACCGCTTCCTACACGGGCATGGGGACGGGCCTGGCCTCCGCGGGGGCGCTCTCCAAGCTCTCCGAGAAGCCCGTCGTCTCGTTCATGGGCGACGGCACGTTCTGGCATTCGGGGCTCACGACCTCGGTCGCCAACGCCGTGTATAACAAACAGGAGAGCGTCCTGATCGTGTTCGAAAATTTCTGGACCTCGATGACCGGCCAGCAGGAAAACCCCGCGTCAACCCACAACATGCGGGGCGAGCCGAATTCCAAGATGTCCATTCTGGGCGTCCTCAAGGAGATGGGTGTCCAGTGGATCCGCCAGACCAATCCGTACGACCTGAAGGCGTCCATGAAGGCGTTCCGCGAAGCCATGGAGGCCCGGGGGAAGGGGCTCCGCGTCATCATTTCCCGCGCGGAGTGCATGCTCGAAAAGCAGCGGCGAGCGAAGCCTGAAAGGAAAGCCGCCCTGGCGGCCGGTGCCACCGTCGAGGACGTCAAACTCGGTGTGGATGACGAGGTCTGCACCGGCGACCACTCCTGCATGCGCTACAACGGCTGTCCATCTCTGACGGT
Source organism: Candidatus Rokuibacteriota bacterium (assembly GCA_016201645.1). GTDB lineage: Bacteria > Methylomirabilota > Methylomirabilia > Rokubacteriales > CSP1-6 > JACQCL01. The sequence continues at coordinate 4,053 of JACQCL010000206.1, read as the reverse complement.
CAAGCCGGGGCCGAATCCGTTGCGCGAGGATCCCATCGCCACCATTGTCACCTCCTGCGTGGGATGCGGTCTCTGCGGCGAGGTTGCCCACGCCGCGGTGCTCTGTCCGTCATTCTATGAAGCCAAGGTGGTCTCCCACCCGACCGTTTGGCAGAAGGCCCGCTTCAAGGTTAGCCGCGCTCTGATCGGGGGACTGCTCGGAGTCGCCGTCTAAATCGGGGTCGACTGGGGGGCCTCTATGCGCGACGACCTCCAGCTCAAATCGATCTTCCTATCGGCCGTCGGGGGTCAGGGCGGGAACCTCCTCGCCGAGTGGATCTTCCAAGCCGCCACCTTCGAGGGGCACCGCGCCCAGGCGGTGAGCCTGCCGGGGCTTTCCCAGCGGGGCGGCGCGACGAGCTTCTACCTTGAGGTGGCGGTGGGGGCGGACCGGAGGCGCCTCTCCAGGGTCGTCTTCTCGCAGCACCCGGTGCCGGGCGAGGTGGATGTCATCATCGCCCAGGAGTTCCTCGAGCTCGCGCGGGTGCTCCAGGAAGGCTATGGGTCGCCGCGGACCAAGATCGTCGCCTCGACCCACCGGGTGTACACCGTTGGCGAGAAGACGCCAGCGTGGGATGGTCCGGTCCCTATGGAGGCGCTCTACGCGGCGGCTCGCTCCATGTCCGAAGAGTTCGTCGGCTTCAATGCCGTGGAGCTGGCTCAGCGGAACGGTCTGGACGAGCTGGCCGTCAACGCGATCCTGCTCGGGGCCCTCTTCGCCTCAAAGGCTCTGCCGATCTCTGACGCGGCCTACGAGAAGGCCATCGTCCGCGTCGGGATCGCGCCCGAGATGAACCAGCGGGCCTTCGACCTCGGCCGCCGGTTCGTGGAGAGCGGCGCCTGGAAGCTCGAGGAGGTTCCCCCCGCCGAACCATGGGAGGACTTCGTGGCCGCCCGCGCCGAGAAGCTTCCCTCCCGTGCCCGCGCCGCGTTTCGGGATCTCGTCACGCCGCTGCCGAGCCGGTATGGCCAGGCTTTGGCCCGGGTTCTGGTGGAGGCAATCTGGCGACTCGTGGACTACCAGGACCTCCGCTATGCACGGGAGTTTCTCGGAACAGCGGAGGAGATTCATGCTCTCGATCGTTCGCTGAGACCCGAAGGTCCGCCGCAGCTCACCGAGATTTTTGCCAAAGGGCTTGGCACCTGGATGGCCTACGAGGACGGGATCCGCGTGGCCCAGCTCAAGACACGGGCGGAGCGGTTTCAATCGATTCGGGCCCGGCTGGGCGTCGGGCCGGATCAAGTGTACGAGGTCCACGAATTCCTCAGGCCGGACGCGGAAGAGATCTACGGGATCCTGCCCACCTGGCTGGTAGATCCGCTGCTGGCCCTGGGGCCCGTGAGGCGGTTTTTGGAGCGGCGACATTTCCCTCAGCACCCGAAGACAACGAGCTTCCGCGGAATCCTCCGGCTCAAAATGCTCCTCCTCCTCAAGCCGCTTCGCCGCTCCTCGTGGCGCTACCGCAAGGAGCACGCGCTCATGCGCCGGTACATCGCACGCGTGAAAGAGGCGGCGGCGGTGGACTATCGGGTGGCGTGCCTGATGGCCCGGACGGGGCAGATGGTCAAAGGGTACGGCGACACGCGGCGGAAGACGGTCGAGTTCGTGGAGCGATACGCTTCGGAGGTCCTCGCTCCTTTGATCGAGTTTGACCGGGCCTACCCCGAGGGCCGCTTTGCCCTGACGCTCAAGGTCGGAAGTCACTGCCGGCGTCTGATCGGGAAGGACGACCAGGGTATCGAAGGGGCCGTCGCGCTGACTCGCCAGATCCTCGAGCGGGCCGCGGGAGCCTCCTACCAGGATCTCCTCGCGCGCGCGGAGACTCTGAAGGCGTAGGGTCTTCACGTTGCTCAGGCGCCTCAGCGTTGCCTTCGGTGCCAGTCTTGCCCTCACGGCCTTCACCGCTCTTGGCCGTTTTGCCTGGGGCGGGCCGTTTCTCCCGGAGCAGATGGCGGAGATTCTTTTTGCGAACATTCCGGTCTGGGCCTTCACTCCGCTGTTCCGCGTCTTCGGGCTGGGCTCCAAGTATTGGGCCTTCGCCGGGATGGTCGGGTTGCACTTGGCCCTTTGGACCTCTGTGGGGGGGTGGCTTCTCGGCAGAGGAGGAAGGACGATGCTGATCGGGCTGCTGGTCCTGCTGGGATTCACCTTGATCCTGCTCCCCTTGAGCGGGGAGGGCTGGTTCGGCGCTGCCCTTCCCTCGGGCCCCGTCGGGGCCGTCCTCACGCTGGTCGCGGCGATTGCCCTCTACGGAGGCGTGCTCGGCTTGGCCCGTCGGCGTACTGAGGGTCGTACCGCCACGCCGGACCGCCGGGGCTTCCTCCGGACTGCCGGAATGGCCGCGGCGGCCACGGCCGGTCTCAAACTCGCTGGCGGCCTCTGGGCGGAGGTCGCGCGCGCCGCTGAAGATCTGTGGAGAGCGGTGGCGGGGTTGCCCCCGGAGATCACGCCGGTGGGTAAGTTCTACACGGTCTCGAAAAATGTGTTCGACCCGGCGGTGAAGACGGAGCGGTGGAGCCTGGAGATCAAGGGCCTCGTGGACCGGCCGTACAAGCTGACCTACGAGGAGTTGAAGGGACTCCCGTCGGTCACCGAGCCGGCCACGCTCATGTGCATCTCGAACGAAGTGGGGGGGGAGCTGATCAGCAACGCCCAATGGAAGGGGATCCGGCTCAAGGACCTGCTCGCGAAGGCGGGGATCAAGCCCACCGCCGTCGAAGTCATTCTGCGCGCTGCCGACGGGTACTCGGATTCGTTCCCGCTGAAGAAAGGGCTCGAGGATGGCGTCCTCGTCGTGTATGAGATGAACGGTCAGCCCCTCGTCAAGCAGCACGGGGCGCCCGCTCGGGTCATCGTGCCCGGGATCTACGGGATGAAGAACGTGAAGTGGGTGACCTCCATCGAGCTGGCCGACTACGATTATAAGGGGTACTGGGAAGTCCGGGGCTGGTCCGACGAGGCGATCTACAAGACGATGTCGCGGATCGACGTGCCGACCGGACCCCTCAAGGCTGGGGAGCGGGCCTGGGTCGGCGGCGTTGCGTTTGCGGGCGACCGCGGCATCCGCGATGTGGAGGTATCCCTCGACGGCGGGAAGACATGGCAGAACGCGCAGGTCAAACCATCCCTCGGTTCCTTCACCTGGGTGCTCTGGGCGCTGCCCTGGACGCCGCCGGCCCCCGGCGCGTATCCCGTCAAGGTGCGTGCTGTCGAGAAGAACGGCGCGGTGCAGACCTCTGAGGTCCGCCCCCCGCTGCCCGACGGCGCCTCCGGATGGCACGCGGTCACGATTCGGGTGAGTTGAGCACCATTCGATGGATGCGAGACAGCTCGAGATCTTCGTGAAGGTCGCCCAGCTCGGCTCCTTCTCCAAGGCCGCCGACGCGCTCTTCCTGACTCAGCCAACTGTTTCCGAGCACATTCGAGGGCTGGAGGAGGAGCTGGGGATCCGTCTGCTGGATCGCCTCGGACGCGGGGCGGCCCCGACGAAGGCGGGACAGTTGCTGCTCGGTTACGCCCAGAGAATCCTGGAGCTTCATCGGGAGGCGCGCCAGGCACTCGACCAGTTCCAGGGACGCCTGAGCGGGGAACTGGTGGTCGGCGGCAGCACGATCCCCGGCGAGTACGTGCTCCCGGGGCTCATCGGGCGTTTCAAGGGAAAGTACCCGGACATCGCCATCTCGCTCCTCATCGGGGACAGCCAGGGGGTCGTGGACTGGGTCCTGGAGGGACGGGTGGAGGTGGGGGTCGTGGGTGCGCAGATTCCCCACCGGGCCCTCGAGTACCGGGAACTCATGCCCGACGAGCTGGTGGTGGTCGTTTCGGCCGCTCACCCTTGGCATGGCAGGAAAACCACGACGCTGGACGAGGTCCGCCAGGAGCCGCTGATCATCAGGGAGCGCGGGTCTGGCTCCCGCCACACGCTCGAGCGGGCTCTGGCCGAGGTGGGACTGGACCTGAGCGCCTTTCGCGTGGCCGGGGAGATGGGTTCGACGCAGGCGATCAAGCAGGCG
>JACQCL010000205.1 GCA_016201645.1 Candidatus Rokuibacteriota bacterium | reverse complement strand
CTGCTCCGGAGGTCTTCGTTCCAGCACGGTGATCAGCGCGCTCAAGAAGACGGGACTCGGGAACTGGTACAACGTCAGCGGCGGGATGACGGCGTGGCAGAAGTCGGGGTATCTGGTTGAGCGATAACGCCTTCGACTACCCGACGATGGCGCGCGCTCTGATCCTGGGTGACAAGGATACCGTCGCGAAGAAGACGCAGGAAGGGCTCGACCTCCGGATGGACCCCAAGGATCTCATCTTCAAGGGTCTCATCCCCGGGATGGACGTCGTGGGCGAGAAGTTCAGGCGCAACGAGTACTACGTCCCGCAGGTGCTGCTCTCCGCCCGCGCGATGTACGCTGGCCTCGACCTCCTGAAGCCTCTCATCACGGCGTCGAAGACTTCGGACTATCTGGGAACGGTCGTGATCGGGACGGCCCAGGGTGACCTTCACGACATCGGCAAGAACCTGGTGGCCATGATGCTGGAGGGCGCCGGGTTCAAGGTCGTGAACCTCGGTCGCGACGTGGCGCCGGAGGTCTTCGTGGCTGCGGTGCAGGAGCACAACGCGAACATCGTGGGCATCTCGGCTCTCATGACCACCACCATGCCGGCCATGAAGCGGACGATTGACGCGCTGATCAAGGACGGAGTCCGCGACCGGGTCAAGGTGATGATCGGAGGGGCGCCGGTCTCCCAGGCGTACGCGGACGAGATCGGCGCCGACGGCTACGCCAAGGATTCGACGCTTGCCGTTGTCAAGGCCAAGGCGCTCCTGGGCAAGGAAGTCGCCGCCGAGGCCAGGACGTAGGACGGCATGCCGGGTCGCGGGTGGGAGCTGATCCAGCGGGTCAAGGCGGGAGAGATCCTCGTCTTCGACGGGGGGTATGGGACCATGCTCTTCGCGGCAGGGCTCGCCGACGGCGCCTGCCCGGAGCTGTGGAACGACACCCACCCCGACATCGTCCGCGGCATCCACAAGGGCTACTTCGACGCGGGCTCGGACTTCGTCGAAACCAACACCTTCGGCGGCACGCGGCTCAAGCTCGGCGCCTACAAGATCGCTGACCGCACCCGGGAGCTGAACGTCAAGGGCGCTCGCCTGGCGCGCGAGGCCTGCCCGCCCGGCAAGTGGGTGGCCGGGTCCATCGGCCCCACGAGCCACCTGCCGCTGGAGTACGAGCCTCTCGGCGACACGAGCGACGAGCAGTACTTCGAGAACTTCAAGGAGCAGGCCGAGGCGCTGGCAGAAGGCGGCGTGGATCTCTTCGCGGTCGAGACGATGATGTTCCCCCAGGAGGCTACCGCCGCGATCCGGGCCTGCAAGGCGGTGGCGGACCTGCCCGTGATGGCGACGATGTTCTTCCAGTACGAGCAGGAGCACAACCGCGACCGGTCCATGTGGGGGGAGAGCCCGGCGGATGTGGCGAAGACCCTCCTGGGCGCAGGGGCCGACGTGGTCGGGATGAACTGTGGCCGGGGCCCCGACCGGGCCATCGTCATCATCCAGGAGATGCGCCAGGTCACCGACGCCCCGCTGATCGCCTATCCCAACGCGGGACTTCCGATCATGAAGGAGGGGCGGGTCACCTACGAGCTGGGACCGGGAGAGATGGCGCGGGAGTACCCGGCGCTCCTCGACGCCGGCTGCAACATCGTCGGCTCCTGCTGCGGCTCCACACCCGAGCATATCCGGTGCATTGCTGAGGTCGTGAAATCGCGGAGAAGGTGATCGCGTCGGTTCTGTGTTCGACGCCCGTCGTCGTGTCGGACGTTCCTCTCCAGATTGATCCCGACGAAGTCCTGCGCTTCCAGGGCTACAAGAAGGGAAAGGACCGGCCCACACCCGAGGTGGCGGAGATCTACGATCGCGCGCTCGCCGAGGGAGAGCGCCTGATGGCGCCCCGGGCCGTCTACCGGGCGGTTCCCGTGACGGCGCTGGCCCCCGATCTGATGGCGCTGGCCGGAGGGACCGAGTTCCGCATCCCCGAGATCGGCCGTCTGTGGGGAACGATCGAGAGCGTGGGGATCGGCGTCTGCACGATCGGGGACGCCCTGGAGGGGCGGGTGAGAGAGCTGTGGGAATCCCGCGAATTCCCTCTGGCGGCGATGCTCGACAGCGTCGGGTCGGCCGCGGTGGAGTGTCTGGCCGAGTACGTCAACGACCTCCTCTGCCAGGTGGCGATTCGGGAGCGGCTCAACGTCACCAACCGCATCAGCCCGGGATACGCCGGCTGGGATGTGGGGGATCAGCGCCTCCTCTTCCGTCTCTGTCCGGGCGATCCCGTCGGGGTGACCCTCAACAGCGCCTGCTACATGAGCCCCTCGAAGAGCATCTCGTTCCTGGTGGGAATCGGGCGGGAGGCGCGGGTGGATCACTACTTCACCCAGTGCCGGCGGTGCTGGATGAAGGACTGCCTCTACCGACGCGTCCCCGCCGATCGCACAGTGCATCGGGCCTGACCGTCGCCAGCCCGTCCGCTTTGCTTTTCTCTGGCACCGGCGGTACCATGCTCGCACCTATGGACGCGGGCGAACACGTGATTCTGGTGGGCTTCATGGGGGCCGGGAAGTCCTCCGTAGGACGACTCCTGGCCAAGCGGCTCGGCCGCTGCTTTGTCGAGACCGACGATCTGATCGTGGCCAGGGAAGGCCGGTCGATCCCGGAGATCTTCCGGACCCAAGGGGAAGGGCGCTTTCGAGAGCTGGAGGCCGAGGTGCTCGATCTGCTCAAGCTCAAGCGCGGCGACGTCATCGCCACCGGCGGGGGATTCCCCTGCCGGGAGGGGCGCATGGAGGCGCTCCGGGCGATGGGGACGGTGGTGTGGCTCGCCGGTGAGTTCGACGTGTTGTACGAGCGGGCGCTCCGGTCCGGCTCGCGCCCCCTGCTGGACGGCAAGCCGAAGGAGGAAGCGGCCGCGCTCTACCGCGCGCGCGCGCCGTATTACCGCCAGGCGCATGTTACCGTGGAGACGACGAAGGCGGGCGTGGACCACACGGTTCGGCGGATCGAGGCGTTGCTCCGCTCCAGGGAGCGGGTGGGCTGATGGGAGCGAGCCCGTTCCTGGACCGCCTGGCCGAGGGGCCGCTGCTGTGCGACGGCGCCATGGGGACCATGCTGTACGCGCGGGGCGTGCCGCTCGACGCCTGCTTCGACGTGCTGAACGAGAACAATCCCAGTCTCGTCCAATCCATTCATGCCGAGTATCTCTCCGCCGGAGCCGACCTGATCGAGACCAACACCTTCGGCGCGAATCGCTTCAAGCTGGCGGTCCACGGACTGGACGCCCGCGTGCGAGAGATCAATCGGAAGGGGGCGAAGCTCGCCCGGGACGTGCGGGAAAGCATGGGCCGGGAAGCCTTCGTGCTGGGCTCCATCGGGCCCCTGGGGAAGTATCTGGCCCCGCTCGGGGCCATCAGCGCCACCGAAGGCCGGGCCGCCTTCCGGGAGCAGGCGGAAGGGCTCCTCGAGGGCGGGGTGGACGCGTTCATCGTCGAGACGTTTTCGGACCTGGAGGAAATCCGGCTCGCGGTCGAGGCCGTCCGCTCGATCACCGACCTGCCGATCATCGCCCAGGTGGCGTTCACCGAAGAGGGGGTGACGTTCACGGGGCGAACCGCCGTCGAGGTGGCGCGCGCGCTTCGCCAGCTGCCGGTGCAGGTCATCGGCGCCAACTGCTCGGTCGGGTCCAGCGTGCTCTACGATATCCTCGAGCAGATGCTCCCCGAAGCCGGCGCGCTGCCGATTTCGATCCAGCCGAACGCCGGACTGCCGAGCCGGTTGGGGGAACGGTTGATCTACCTCTCCTCGCCGACCTACATGGCCGAGTACGCCGCCAAGATGCTCGAGGCGGGCGCGAGGATCGTCGGCGGCTGCTGCGGCACGACGCCCGATCACATCCGTGCCATGCGCGCCGCGGTGGACCGCCACGTCCCGAAGGCGGTGCGGGCTCGCCGGGTGAGCGTGGCGCCGCCCGCGAGGGAGGAGGCTCCCGCGCTCCGGGTCACTGTGGCCCCCACGCTCCTGGCCCGGAGGCTCGAGGCCCGCGAGTTCGTCGTGACCGTCGAGCTGGACCCGCCGCGCGGTCACAACATCGAGAAGCTGGTGCAGGGGGCCAAGCTCCTGAAGGAGCGAGGCGTGGAGATCGTGGACATCAACGACGGCTCGCTCGGACGCGTCAGGATGTCGGTCCTCCCCACCGCGATCCTGGTGCGGGAGGCCACCGGGCTTGACATCAACATGCACTTCACCTGCCGGGATCGAAATCTGATGGGGATCCAGGCCGACCTGCTCGGGGCCCATGCCGTGGGGATCCGGAACATTCTCGCGATCAAGGGCGATCCCCCGCGGGCGGGAGACTACGTGAACACCACGGCCATCTTTGACGTGAACGCCATCGGCCTCGTCCGTATCATCCGCGGGATGAACGAGGGGCGGGACGCGACCGGCAACTCCATCGGCGAGCCCACCAGCTTTTCCGTCGGGGTCGGCCTGAATCCGGTCGCAGAGGACCCGGACAGGGAGATTCAGCGGCTGCTCCGAAAGGTCGAGGCCGGCGCACGCTGGGCGCAGACCCAGCCCGTCTATGACTTGGAAGCCTTCGACCGCTTTCTCACCCGCGCAGGAAAGCTGCCCGTTCCGGTGATCGTGGGGATCCTTCCGCTGCACTCCTACCGTCACGCCGAGTTCCTCCACAACGAGGTGCCAGGGATCCGCATCCCGGAGGAAGCCCGCGCGCGGATGCGCGAGGCGGGCGCCCGGGCGCTCCATGTGGGGATCGACATGGCCCAGGGGCTGCTGCGGGAGGTGCGCCGCCGCTACGGGGGCGCATACCTGATGCCCTCTTTCGGGAGATTCGAGGTGGTCGCTGAGGTTCTGGACGCGCTGCGATGAAGGAGAGTCAGCCATGAAGCCATTTGTCGTCAACCGCTACGGTCGGATCGTCTTTCCCTTCAACTTTATCCCCGAGCTCGACTTCTCCGTCTTCGAGACGCTCGAACAGTTCGCGGCCGTCATCAAGCGCGATTTCGAGGAGAAGGCGCCGACGGAAACGGACATCGTGGCGCGCGTGGAAGCGCGGCACTACAAGGGGCGCTACGAGTTGCTGCGGGATCTGGCGTTGAACCTCTTCTGGGTCAACCGGTACGCGATGACGATGTACGAAAAACGCCCCACCCGCTGGCGCGACGTGCCTCGGCACCGCGACGACGTGTTCCTGCCGGTGTTCAAAGCGTGGGAGGGAGCCGAGCTGACGGCGGTGATCGAGGAAGGCTATCGGGCGCTCCCCGCGACCTGGGACGAAGGGACCGAGGACAAGATCTCGCGCATCCTGCTCGATGTCTTCCGCCACAAGAAGGGGGCGGGAGCGGAGCTGCCGGCGATCAAGCCGACGGTGCCGGAAATTCTCGCGAATCCGAAGAACCTCACCTACCACCTCCTGACCTACGATCCGGACTACCCGGGCTACAACCATGACGACATCATCGAGTGCACGCACCGGGTTCCCGAGCTCGAAGCCCTCCTGCGTCAGGCGATGGTGCTGAACAACCAGTACCGCTGGGATCGCACGAAAACCCGGCTGACCGAGGTGGGGCGGCTCCACGACGATGATTTCGTGGTGGTCTTCAGTCCCCGGAATGAGGAGGTCCTCCAGTTTATCCGGCGGGTGAAGGCGGGGCGGCGCGTCCGGCATCGCAAGCCGGTGCCTGCCGAGTCGCGGAAACCTGTCGTTCCGTATCCGCCCGTGGAGGTGCGGAAGCGGTTCTCCGTGATGCCGCGCCTCGAGGCCCTGGCCGTGTACAAGGGCGAGATCGCCTGTACCAACGACGATCTGATCCGGAACGCGGCATACTGCTGGTCGCACATGACGGCGGAGGAGATCCTCGAGAAGACCGGCATCCAGCACCGGCTCTACACGGAGCTCGACCTGGATCACATCGCGCTCCTGGCGACCCAGGCGGCGCTCGAGAAATCCGGCCGCCGGCCTGAGGAGATCGGTGCCGTGCTCTTCTGCTCCTGCACGAGCGCCAAGATGATGCCCTCGCTGGCCACCTGGCTGTCGGGCCAAGTGGGAATCTTCCAGACGCACGCCTCCTGCGACATCGTGGCGGCCTGCGCGGGCCTGCCCTACGGGCTCTCCGAGGCGCTGCGCCTGCTTCAGGAGGTCGAGCGCCCGATCCTCCTGGTCTGCGGCGAGAAGTTCTCGGACAAGATCGGCACCGTGCGGACGTCCCGGATGATCTTCGGCGACGGGGCCGCAGCGATTGTCATCGGACCCGCCGCGAAAGATGCCGCGCCGGACATCGAGGTGCTCCAGACCTACGCGAGCGGCCCGATGAGCGAGGTGGATTCGATCATCTGGCCCAACCCGGAGTTTGACAACAACATTACCGTCTATGGCCCCGAGGTGCGAAACCTCGTGAGGCGCTATATCACCCAGATGATCGGCGAGCTGATGGCGTTGCCCCACCCGGATGGCCGGCCCGGCTCCTTGCTGGATGCCATTGACCTGGTCGTCCCTCACCAGGCGAATAAGACCATGGTGATCAACCTGGCCCAGGCGGCAGGCATCGCCCCCGAGCGGCTCTACTTCAACATCGAGCGGGTCGGGAACACGTCCTCGGCGAGCATCCCGATCGCGCTGTATGACGCGGTCCAAGAAGGGGTGATCACGGGCCCGATGAGGATCTTCGCCCCCGGATTCGGCGCCGGCGCGGTGGGCGGGTACGCGGTCATGCGGTTCGACCCGGCCATCGTCGCCTAGACCTCCTGGTGCTCGACTCGAAGATCGAGGGCGTCACCGTCCTGGACGGCACCGGCGCCCCCGGATTCCGCACCGACGTTGGGGTCACGGGCGAGGCGATTGTCGCGGTGGGGGACCTCTCGCGGGAGCCGGCCGGGACAACCCTCCGCGCCTCCGGGCTGACGCTCGCGCCGGGGTTCATTGACATCCACTCCCATTCGGACTGGCGGCTCTGGGCCAACCGGCGCGCCGAGTCCAAAATCCGCCAGGGCGTGACCACCGAGGTGGTGGGCAACTGCGGCTTCTCTCCGGCGCCGGTGAATCCCGCCTTCCGCGAGGAGCTGCGGGGCTTCGCGCTCTACCTCCCCGAGGGCATGGACTTCTCCTGGCAATCGGTCGAGGAGTACCTGAATCGTCTCGACGGAGGAGGCCTGGCGCTCAACGTCATTCAGCTCGTCGGCCATGGCGCGCTCCGGGTGGCCGCCATGGGGTTTGCCCGCCGGAAGCCCACCGAGTCCGAGCTGGCCCACATGAAGCGCCTCGTCGCGGAGAGCCTGGAGGGCGGGGCGTGGGGGATGTCCACCGGGTTGATCTACGCCCCCGGCTCCTATGCCGAGACCGAGGAGATCGTCGAGTTGTCCAGGGTCGCCGGCCGTCACCGGGGCTTTTACGCCAGCCACATCCGGGGTGAGGGGGCGAACCTGTTGAACGCGATCTCCGAGGCGATCAGGATCGGGCGGGAGGCCGAGCTCCCCGTCGAGGTGAGCCACCTCAAGGCGGCCGGGCGCCCGCACTGGGGACAAGTCAAGGAGGCGCTTGCCCTGATCAACGCCGCCCGGGCGGAGGGGCTCGACGTCACGGCCGACGTGTATCCGTACACGGCCTCGAGCACGACCCTGCGGACGCTCCTGCCGGGCTGGGTTCTCGAAGGCGGCGTGGAGGCCATGCTGCAGCGCCTCAGCGATCCCGCGACTCGAGGCCGGATCAGGGCCGAGGTCGAGGCGGGACGGACGGGCGGGGAAAATCTGGCGGCCAACGCGGGCTGGGACGGCACCATGATCGCCTACGCCCCGAGCAGGCCTGAGGCGGAAGGCAAACGCTTGTCCGACCTCGCGCGAGAATGGGGCCAGGCGCCGCTTGACGTCGCGATGGATCTGATCGTGGCCGATCGGGGCAAGGCCTATGTGGTCCTCTTCCAGCTCGACGAGGCCGATCTGACCGTCGCGCTCGCGGATCCCCACGTCATGATCGGCTCCGACGGCTCCGCGCTCTCGCCCCACGGTGAGCTCGGCCGGGGCAGGCCGCATCCACGGAGCTACGGCACGTTCCCGCGCGTCCTCGCGCGCTACTGGCGGGACCAGCGCCTGCTCTCCCTGGAGCAGGCCGTGCACAAGATGACCGGGTTGCCGGCGAAGAAGCTCGGGCTCAAGGACCGAGGAGTCATTCGCGTCGGAGCCAAAGCTGACCTGGTTATCTTCAACCATAAAACGGTCACCGACCTGGCGACGTATGAGGAGCCGCACCGGTATCCGGCGGGGATCGAGTACGTGTTTGTCAACGGCCGGCTGGTGATCAAGGCGGGAGAACACACCGGCTCCCTGCCGGGACGGGTGCTGACCCCTCCGTAGCTCTCCGGTATCATAGGGCCATGAAGATCGGCGCTGCGGCGACTCTGGAGGACGGGCTGGTTCAGGCGCTGAGAGGCCTGCTTCGGCTCACCGGGGCACGGGCCGCCGCCCTTGCGCTCGTTCCCGGCAGAGGGGTTCCGGCGTCGGTCGTTACCGCGGGCCGTAGTTCCCCGGCGCTCGACAGGTGGCTCCGCGATCTTCTCGCCGTACCCGTCCCCCGCCCAAAGCTCGGATCCCCTCCGACTGCGCCTCCCGGTTGGAAGGGTCCCGGCCGGCCTGTTCTGCTCCCTCTCCCGCTCGGGCCGAGCGCGCGACCCCTGGGCCGGCTCCTGCTGCTCGCCGGGTCGGGGCACCGCGGTCGCGTCCAGCGCGCGCTGACGCCCGCTATCCTCAGTGAGTTGGGGCTCGCCGTGGAGCGCCTGTGGCGCCTCCACCAGCGGATGGTTCGGCTCTCGGTGATGAGCGAGACCATGTCGCTCGCAGCCTCGACGCTCGCGCTGGACGAAGTCTATCAGGCGTTCGCCAGCGCCGTTGCGAGGGTGGTGGATTTCGACTCGCTCGCGGTGACGCTGATCGATCGGAAGCGCCAGGAGTTCCGGGTTGTGGACGTCACCGCCCGGTCGGTTCCCGGGCCGGTCACCGACACGCGACTGCCGCCCTCGGAGACCTTGGTGAGGTGGGTGGCGGAGCACCGCGTCTCCCGCCGCGTGGATGACCTGGCGGACCCCTCCGTGCCGTCGTGGAGCCGCGAGACCCTTCCCGCGCGGGGGTACCGGTCCGCGGTGGTCGTCCCGCTCTTCTCCGGGAATCTGGTGATCGGAACGCTGAACCTCTGTCACCGGGACCTGCGCGCCTTCGGGGACGAGGACGTCGAGATCCTCGAGGAGGTTGCGCGCCCCTTGGCCGCCGCGATCGAGCAGCGCAGGCTCTTGAGGGAGACGCGTCAGCGGGAGGAGGAGCTGGGCGCGCTCTATCGCACCAGCCAGCTCATCACCTCGCGGCTCTATCTGCCGGCCGTCCTCGAGGCGATCAGCCGGTTGGTGACCGAGCTGACGGGAGGCACCGGGTGCGGCATCGGCCTCCTCGACGCGGAGAAAACGCGGGTGAGCCATGTGGCCACCCACGGCTTTCGCACGGACGAATGGCGCTCGCTGACCGTGGCTGTCGGGGACGGCATTATCGGCCGCGTCGCCGCCACGGGCCTGCCCATTCTCACCGACGATATTCGGACCGACCCGCGCTCGGCCCCGCAGGATGTGGACGAACAGGAGGGGATCCGGTCCATGCTGACCGTTCCGCTCAGAATGGGCGAGGACATTATTGGCGTCATCTCAGCGTCCTCGACCGGTGTGGGGGCCTTCACTCCCCGCCATCAGACGGTCCTCGAGGCGTTCGCGGATCAGGCCGCGATCGCCATCCAACAGGCCCAGCTCTTCGAGGAGCGCCTCCGGTGGGGGAAGCAGATGGAGGCGCTGAACGAGGCGGGCCGGGTGGTCAATCGGAGTCTCGATCCCAACGACACGATTCGGGTGATCCTCGAGCAGGCGCGGGACGTGCTCGGCGCGGAGTCCTGTGGGCTCATGGCGCTGGATCCGGAGAAGGGGGAGCTCTTCTCGGTCGGGAGCCTCGACCTCTCCCCGGAGGTGCTGGGCCAAATCCGACTCCGGGTGGGGGAGGGGATCACCGGGCTGGCGGTTCTCCTGCGGCGCCCGGTCCAGAGCGCGGACCTTCGCAACGACCCTCGGGTCCGCTTTCGTCAGCTGCCGGGAGAAAGCGGGCTCCGCTCTATGCTCGCGGTCCCCCTCCTCGTGGGAGACAAGGCGATCGGGGCGATCACGGTGTTCCGGAAGGACATCCACCACTTCTCCGAGAACGAGGAAAATCTCCTGTCGGCGTTCGCCAACCAGGCGGCGATGGCGATGGAGCACGCGCGTCTCTTCTCCTCGGTGAGAACCTATGCCGAGGAGTTCGACGTCATGGTGGAGGACCGGACCCGCGTCTTGGATCGGGAGAAGCGCCTCGTCGAGATGATCCTGGAAACGCTCCCGCTCGGCCTCTACGTGCTCGATCGTGAGCTCTGGGTGATCACCGTCAACCGGGCGGGGGCTCAACTGCTTCCCGGCCGGCCCGGGGTGGGCCATTCCTTCCTCGCGCTCATCCCCGAGGCGACGCGGGCGAGGGTCGGCGAATTCCTTCGCGCGGTCTTCGCCGCCCGGCAAGTGCGCCGGGTCGAGGAGGAGATGGTCCTCGACGGCCACGCCAGGAGATTCCGGTTCACCGCGGCCCCGCTGGAGGCCGAGGGGGAGCAGGTCGTCCACGTCCTGCTCCTCGTTGAGGACATTACGCGGCCCCCCGCCCAGTAGGCCAGGGGATGAGAGTTCGCCGCATCCAATCGTTTCCATGGCGCATCCAAAGATCGGGATGGAACGTTCAGAGGCGACCATGATGCTGACGGCGCTTGTCCTCTGGTTCGGGGCGCTCGGACTCTTCCTGTCCGTTCTCGGTCTTCTGGGTGCTCCGGGCGAGCGGAGCCGTTCGGGCAGGACTGAACCTTCGACCTACAGCGAACCGACGATCCCCGAGCTGCCAACGGCCCCCGAGAGTCAGGACGAGGGGTTCCAGAACATTCCCGCCCTCACGTTCTAAGCGAGGACCGCCGGCACATTGGGCGAGACGCCTGAGCCCCCATTTGTCTGGGTGTTCGGCCCGAAGTCGTATATACTATCAGTGTGTGCCGCAGCGCATACCTCGCCTCCGCTAGGATCTCTTCCGCATGTTGGGGCGTGAACTCAAAACGGAAGAGGTCTATCCCGCGCCGGCGCGCGGGAACCACAAGGAGGCGCCCATGGCGTCCAAGTTATATGTAGGCGGCTTGTCCTACTCCACCACCAGCGAAGGGCTCCGCGAGTTCTTCGGTCAGTGCGGGACCGTTGAGTCTGCCACCGTGATCACCGACAAATTCTCGGGCCAGTCGAAGGGCTTTGGCTTCGTGGAGATGTCCACGAGCGAGGAGGCCCAACAGGCGATCGCCCAGCTCAACGGCCGCGAGCTGGACGGCCGCAGGCTGAACGTCAACACGGCCAACCCCCAGGGGGCTCGGTCTGGCGGTGGTCGCTCCGGCGGTTTCGGCGACAAGCGCGGCGGAGGTTTCGGAGGCGGCAGACCGTCCAAGCCCATCCGCTGGTAGCGCTCGACTCATAAAACAGAGACGGCGCGGCGGGATCATCCCACCGCGCCGTTTCCGTTTTTTCCCGTCCGCCTCAGCCCATGAGGCGCTCGTAACGGCCGTAGTCGTGGGCGGCGTCCATGAACCACTGGACGATCTCGGGCTTGGAGCGCGGCGGAATCTCGCAGGAGGTGGAGAGCACGTAGCGGGAATGGCGAGCCGCGGTCTCGATGCAGCGGCGGACCTCCGCCTCCATCTCCTCCTTGGTGGCGCGCTCGAAGATCGTCGCGTCCACGTTGCCGATCGTCACCACGTTCCGTTTGGACGCCATCTCGACGAGCCGCTTGAGCTGGTCCACTTTGAGCGCGGGGTCGGACTGCTGGTCGAGGTCAATGGTGAGCGTGGTGAACCCCACCTCGAGCAGATCCTCGTAGATCTGGTGGGTCGTGCCGCAGATATGCACCGTGACGTTGACCTTCTTGGCCTTGAAGTAGTCCACCAGCTCCTTGTGGTACGGCTTGATGAACTCCCGGTAGGTGTCGGGGCCCACCAGGCTGCAGGAGGCCGTGGGGTCGGAGTACGACAGCCCGATCTTCGTCTTGATCACCGCGTCGCCGAAGCGCTTGGCGTACTCGGTGGCGAAGCGCATGAGCGCGTGGATGAACTCGGGGTCCTCGAAGGTGTCGAGGAGCATCACCTCGGGATTCCGCATGAGCATGGCGATCGTCCACGGCCCCACCAGGACCGCGCCGAGGGCGCTGGGGAAGTTGGCCTTCGAGAGCGCCTCGCACTGCTCCAGAAACCCGGGGAGGCGGCCGTCCTTCCCGGGATCGGGGATCTCCAGCTTCGCCAGCTTCCCCTTGTCGTCCTGCAAGACGTGGGTCGCGATGGAGGGGACGACGTAGTCGGAGTACTTCACCTTGCAGCCGATGGCCTCGGCTTCCTTGGCGAGGTCGTTGTACGCCAGCATGACGTCCGGCTGGTAGCGCTCGTAGTAGTTGAGCATCGCCTTCACGGCCTTCTGCGGGCTGGTGCAGTACTCCTCGATGGAGAGGCCGTCCAGGCAGCCGGCGAAGGAGCCCGCGATGGGATAGACCGGGACCCGGTCGGCGAAACTGCCCTTGTAGGCGGCCACCACGCGGTCCCGCGGCGTGTACTGCGCCTTGCCCTTTTCCACGTCCCAGAGCTTGTTGACCTCCATGTACCGCGGCGGCAGCTTGGCCTCGTACTCCATGAACTGCGTGATCGGATAGCGGATGCCGCCCTGGTGGGTGCCCTTGAGCCCCTCGATGATCTCTTCCATCCGGTCCCAGGGGATCGTGAAGGCCATTTCGTGGTCCTGGGTCTGGCCGAAAATCCGGTCGCCCGAGCAGGGGAGGATCACCTGCGGCTGGTCGGTCTGCATCGTGCTGACGATGATCTCCGAGCAGTCCACCCGCCCCTGGAACGAGGAGGTGAGCTTGCCGCCCCGCTTCCAGAGGGCGGCCTGGGTGAGCCGCATCACCTGGGCCGGGTTGGCGTAGAGTACGACCACGTGCGGCTCGAAGGTGGTCCGATCCAGAGGGCAGACCAGCAGGCAGTAATATTCGCCCGGCTTGAACTTGTCCACCGCCGCCTCGGAGCGCTGCCCGGCCTCTTTGGTCTCGGTGTAACTCCCCTCGCAGAGCGTTCCCGAGGTGTAGATGTGGGTGGGGCGGTCGAAGCCGAGCGCGGTGATTCCGAGGGAGCAGATGTGGTCCTCGCGCGTGAGCGCGATCATCCACCCGTAGCGCCGGGCCATGTCAATGACCTGGCAGTTCATGGAGAGCTTTTTGAAGTCGCGGGCCGGCCGCTTGGCCTTCTCCGGAATCTCCTCCCCGGGCTTGAGCATCCGGATGGCGACGGGGAAGGTCTGGGGACGGATGTAGAATTGGAGCTCCTTGTCGGCCGTCTTGGGATCGATCATTTTGGACTCCTAGGCCGTGCCCATGCCGATCGCACGGCGGACTCTTTCGAGGGCATCACAGTGTCTGGTCAGGCTCCACAGTATCGAGGGGAGCGTCCCCTGTCAAGCGAACCCGGGAGCGGCAGATGCCGAGAGCCCCTTGACGGCGGCCGGAAGAACGGGTGGAATGGAGCCATGCGTGCCCCCCTGGAGGTGCTTCATCGGCGGTTGCGGCGGTTGGTCTTCCTGGCCGCATGGGTCTCGGTCCTCTCCGGGTGCGCCAGCACCTTCCCCGAGTTTCAACCAGACCGCTGCCACCGGTCCGAACGGGCTCGGCAGACTCTGAACTGGGACCTTATCTGCCTGCAAACTCCTTGAGCGCGGCCTTCCATGACGGCGGAACGAGCGGTCGGTTAAAGAGGAGGATCCCCCAATGATCGGCGCCCCCAGTGCCAGCTACAGCATGACAGTCCGGCTCGACATCATGAACCGTCCCGGGATGCTGGGGAAGGTCACCTCCGCCATCGGCAAGGCCGGCGGCGACATCGGAGCCATTGACCTCGTCCAGGTGGAAAAGGACGCCGTCACGCGCGACATCACCTTCAAGGCGCGGGACGACAAGCACGGCACGGAGATCGTGGACCGCCTCCGCGCCCTCTCGGGGGTCAAGGTCGTCAACGTCTCGGACCGCACCTTCCTGATGCACCTCGGCGGGAAGATCGAGGTGAAGGGGAAAATGGCGGTCAAGACGCGCGACGATCTCTCCATGGCGTACACGCCCGGCGTGGCCCGGGTCTGCATGGCCATCCACGAGGACGCCGAGAAAGCCTACTCGCTCACCATCAAGAAAAACTGCGTCGCGGTCGTTACCGACGGCACCGCGGTCCTCGGTCTCGGCGATATCGGCCCCCGCGCGGCGCTGCCCGTCATGGAAGGCAAGGCCCTCCTGTTCAAGGAACTGGCCGGAGTGGACGCCTTCCCGCTCTGCCTCGCCACCAAGGACGTGAACGAGATCGTGCGAATCGTGAAGGCCGTCTCCCCCGTCTTCGGGGGAATCAACCTGGAGGACATCTCCGCGCCCCGTTGCTTCCCGATCGAGGAGCGCCTGCGGAAGGACCTCGACATCCCGGTGTTCCACGACGACCAGCACGGCACGGCGGTGGTGGTGCTCGCGGCGCTGCTCAACGCGCTGAAGATCGTCAAGAAACGCATGTCGGACATCAAGGTGGTCTTCAGCGGCGCCGGGGCCTCGGCCATCGCCACGGGGAAGCTCCTCATGAAGGTCGGCGTCCGGCACATCATCGGTTGCGACCGCACGGGGATCCTCTACAAGGGTCGCCGGGAGAACATGAATCCGATGAAGGCGTGGTTCGCCGAGCATACGAATCCGCAGCGTCTCAAGGGGGAGATCGGTGAGGCTCTGGTAGGGGCGGACGTCTTCATCGGCCTGTCGGGGCCGGGCGTGGTCACCCTGAAGGACATCAAGAAGATGGCCCGGGACCCGATCGTCTTCGCGATGGCCAACCCGGTGCCTGAGATCATGCCGGAGGAAGCGGGCCGCCACGTCCGTGTCATGGCGACCGGGCGCTCCGACTACCCGAACCAGATCAACAACGTCTGCGGCTTTCCCGGCTTCTTCCGGGGGCTGCTCGACGTCCGGGCCCGGACCGTCAACGACGAGATGAAAATCGCCGCCGCCCACGGCATCGCCAACATCCTCTCGAAGTCGGAGCTCAACCCCGAGTACATCACGCCCTCGGTGTTCGACAAGCGGGTCGTGGAGGCCGTCGCGTCGGCCGTGGCCCAGGCGGCCTACGACACGGGGGTGGCCCGGCGCAAGCGCAAGGTGGTGGCGACCTGATTGGCGACCTACCAGGTGATCTTCTGGAAGAACATCCCTTCTCTGGTGGAGGCCCGCGAGGGCGGCCAGACCGCGCGCGTGTCCCTCTCCCAGCGCTTTCAGGACCTGATTGACGCGGTGGCGATGCGCCAGGGGGCTACCGAGAGCGGGGCGTATCTGGAGGGGTGGCGCCACGGACCAGTCGGCGATCAGCCGGGCGCCCCCGAGCCGGTCGCTGAGGCCGTCGCCGCCGAGCTTGAGGCCTCCTTCGAAGAGGTCCTACGAAGCACCTTCCTGACCCCCCCCTGACCCGCTGTCTCTTGCCCGAATCCGTCCCCCCCCGGTCCAAAATTTGACAGATGATGGCCGAAATGTCTCACCTTGCCCCTTCCCCGGCGCCTCCCCTGTCGGGGCTCTAATATCTATCTATTTGTTTCATAAGGATTCTGCACCCTCCAAACGCCTCGTGAATCCCGGCATGGCCGTTGCACGTCCAAAAGGCGGATCACTCCAAAGGAGGGGATGGCCATGGACGAGCTCCGTGACCGAATCCAGAAAGAACTCGAGAGCGTCGCGGATCGGCTCCGCCAGCTGGGGGGGGCCGTCGTGATAGAGGAGTTTCCCGGCGCGGTCGGTGATAACAGCCCCTTCGCCGACCCGACGGAAGAGGTTCAGGTGCAGGGCGAGCGGGAGATCAGCTTCGCCACCCGGAGCCTCCTGGTGGAGCGCGCCAACCGGCTGGCCGAAGCCCTCGAGCGGCTCAAGGAAGGCGAGTACGGCATCTGCGAGGAGTGCGGGGAGGCGATCGCCCCGGCCCGGCTCAAGGCGATGCCCGAAGTGACCACTTGTGTCCGTTGCCAGGACCGGTTGGAGCGGTCGGCCCGCAGGCTCGAGCCGGCGGGCGTCCTGTTCGGAGACCTCGAGGAAGAGGACTAGGTCCCCAACAGAGCCGATTACTGATTTCACGAGCCGCAACCAGAGGTTGCGGCTTTTTTTTCGTCGTGTGAGAATCGGGTCGTGCGGATATGGGGCCCTGAGATTTTCCTTCCTCTCGTCTGGTTCGTTGGCCGCGCGTACTTACGCATCCGCTTCGAGGGGGTCGAGCACGTTCCGCCGGCGGGGCCGCTCATCATCGCTTCCAACCACGTCACCTACGCCGATCCGCCGCTGATTGCTCTGGGGGTGGGGCGGCCCATTTTCTTCATGGCGTGGAAGCGCTTGTTCGACGTTCCCCTCTTTGGGGGGCTGATCCGTTTCCTGCGCGCGTTCCCGGTAGACACGGACAGCGCCGACCCGTCCGCGATCCGGGAGGTCGTGAACCTTCTGAAGGCGGGGCAGGCGGTGATGATCTTTCCCGAGGGGGGCCGCTCCCGCGACGGGCGACTCCAGCGTTTCAAGCCCGGGGCCTTCCGCCTCGCGTGCTCGCACGGCGCCCCGATCCTGCCCGTCACGATCATCGGGGGCCACGAGGCCTGGCCGCCGCATAGGACCTTCCCCAGGCCGGGGCGCGTCACGATCGTCTTCCATGCGCCCGTCGCGCCCCCGTCGGGCGTGAATCCCCGTCAAACAGCCCAGGAAATCCAGAACCGGGTGCGCGCCGCCGTCGCCTCTCGCCTCCCTCCCCACCAGCAACCCGACCCACCCGCAGCAGGATAGGGAACGCGCGAGCGGAGCGAGGGTTACGATCCGACGGGTTTGAATTTGTAGAGGGTGATCTCGGGGGAGGCGTCTTCGAAGACCACCTGGACGGGCATGCCGACGCGCGCCTGGTCCGGCTGGCAGCCAACCAGGTTGGACAGGAGCCTCACGCCCTCCTCCAGATCCACGAGCGCCACGATGTAGGGGACGTCGGCGGCGAAGGCCTCGCTCGCGCCGCGATGACAGACCGTGAACGAGTAAAGCGTGCCCCTGCCTGAGACGGTGACCCACTCGTGCTCCCCTGAGAGGCAGTGGGGACAGACGGCGCGCGGGTAGAAGCGGAGGTGCCGGCAGGCCCGGCAGCGCTGGAGCTGGAGCCGGCGCGCCTTGACGCCCTCCCAGAACTCGCGGCTCTCGGCGTCGGGCTGAGGCAGTGGCTTGGTTGGTGGCATAGAAGCCCCTCGCCCTGCCCTCTCCCCCGGTCGGAGAGAGGGTTAGGTTTTTCCGAGGATGACGGTGCCGGAGGAGGAGAGCACGCCGCCGGTGCCTTGGCAGAGGGCGATGCGCGCTTCATTGACCTGACGCGGCCCACACTCGCCCCGGAGCTGCCGTACCCCCTCGATCAGCGTGAAGATCCCGAACACCCCCGGGTGGCAGTAGGAGAGGCCGCCTCCCTGGGTGTTCATGGGGAAGTCGCCCCCCGGCGCCGTGCGCTGGCCCGAGACGAACGCGCCACCCTCCCCCTTCTTGCAGAAGCCGAGATCCTCGAGAGTGAGGAGGACCGTGATCGTGAACGAGTCGTAGATCTCCGCCACGTCAATATCGTCCGGCTTCAGGCCGGCCATCGCAAATGCACGAGGGCCCGTGAGAGCGGCGCCGGTCACGGTGAGGTCTGGCATCTGGCTGATGATCTGGTGGGTGTGAGTCTCCGCCGCGCCGAGGATCACCACGGGAGGCTTCCTCAGATCCCGCGCGTGTTCGCGCGTCGTCAGCACCACCGCTCCGCCGCCATCGGTCACCAGGCAGCAGTCGAGGAGGTGGAGGGGCGAGGCGATGAGCCGCGAGTTGAGAACATCCTGGATCGCGATCGGCTCGCGCTTCATCGCCACCGGATTGAGTTGGGCCCACTTGCGGGTCGCGACCGCGATCTCGGCCAACTGCTCCGAAGTGGTCCCGTAGAGGGCCATGTGACGGGTAGCCGCCAGCGCGTAGGCGCCGAGCGGCAGCGGGATCCCGAAGGGGCGCTCGAATTGAGAGCCGGGAAGCCGCGGATCTTCGGGCGCTCCGCCGAGGCGCCGCTCGCCGTCAGAGGCCTGGGTGCTCCCGTAGGCGACGAGGGCCACCGAGCAGAGCCCGGCGGCGATGGCGGCGGCGGCGTGCTCGACGAAGGCCACCGGGGTGGAGCCGCCCGTGTAGCTCGAATCGGAGTAGCGCGGCTGGACCTGGAGGTACTCACCGAACTGGACCGCGCCCATCCGGCCGAAGCCGAACGTGAAGAGGCCGTCCACGTCGGACTTGGCGAGTCCGGCATCCTCGAGAGCCGCGCGCGCCGCCTCAGCCGCGAGCTGGATCGCCGTCTTCCCAGGTACCTTGCCGAGGTCGGACTCCGCGACCCCTGCCAGCGCAACCTGACGGAGTGCGTGCTCTGTCACGGCAGGGGGTCCACCTCTCGAACCCGGTAGCCGGCCTCGCCGAGGCGCCGCTTGACGGCCTCGATCTGCTCGCGGCCGGACGTCTCGAGGGTCATCTCCACCTCGGTCTCGCCGATCCGGGCGTGAGAGAAGGCGCGGTCGTGGCTGATATGCAGCACGTTGGCGCGCGACTCCGCCACGAGCGCGGTGAGGCGCGCCAGCGCGCCCGGGCGGTCCTGGAGCAGGACGGAGAGGCGGACCAGGCGGCCGTCCTTGACCAGGCCGCGCTCGATGATCCGCGAGATGACGTTGACATCAATATTCCCTCCCGAGAGAACGAGCACCACGGTCTTCCCGTCCAGCGGAATTTTCTTGTTCACGAGGGCGGCCAGCGTGGTCGCCCCGGCGCCCTCCACGACAGTTTTCTCAATCTCAAGGAGGAGAAGGATCGCGTTTGCGATCTCCTCCTCGTTCACCGTCGCCATGGTGTCGACGTACTTCCGCGCGAGACCGAAGGTGAGCTCCCCGACTTCCCGCACCGCGATGCCGTCGGCGATGGTGGCGGCCGCCGGAAGTAAGATGCGCTGCCCGGCAGCGAGGGAGGCCTGCATGGCCGCGACCTCCTCGGCCTGGACCCCGACGAGCTGGACCTTCGGGTTCTTGGCCTTGATCGCGAGCGCGACTCCCGCGATCAGGCCGCCGCCCCCCACCGGGACCACGACGGCGTCCATCTCCGGGCACTGCTCCAGGAGTTCCAGGCCGAGCGTGCCCTGGCCCGCGATCACCTCGGGGTCATCGAAGGGATGGATGAAGGTCAGCCCGCGCTCGGCTTCGAGCTTTCGGGCGTGGGTGTAGGCCTCGTCGTAGTTGGCGCCGGCCAGCACGACCTCCGCGTGATGGTAGCGCGCGGAGGTCACCTTGATGAGCGGCGCCCACTCCGGCATCACGATGAGAGATCGCACCCCGAGTCGCTCGCTGTGGAAGGCGACGGCCAGCCCGTGGTTGCCCGCGCTGGCCGCCACGACTCCGCGGCTTCGCTCCGTCTCCGAGAGCGTGAGCAGTTTGTTCGCCGCCCCGCGCTCCTTGAAGGAGCCGGTCATCTGGAGGTTTTCGAGCTTGACGAAGCAGCGGCTGCCGGTCAGGCGGGAGAGCGTTTCGGAGTAGGCGCACGGCGAGGCGTAGATCGCCTTGCTGAGGCGCTGGCGCGCCGCCTCGACGTCGGACAGGGACAGCACCCCCGCACCTTAACGAATTGCGCGCATGCGTGTCAAGACGCGACCCACCCGCAAGGGCCAGGGGGGATGCGCGAGCGAAGGCGAGCCACCGCTGCGGGCACTCGCCCCTTG
>JACQCL010000177.1 GCA_016201645.1 Candidatus Rokuibacteriota bacterium | reverse complement strand
GCTCAGGCCGACATCGTGATCCCGGTCCCCGATTCGGGCATGGGGGCCGCGCTCGGCTTCTCCGAGGAGTCGGGCATCCCCTTCCAGGTGGGACTGATTCGGAACCACTACGTGGGGCGGACCTTCATCGAGCCCCGGCAGGGGATCCGCCACTTTGGCGTGAAGGTGAAGCTGAACCCTGTCCGGGAGACGCTCGAGGGGCGGCGGGTCGTCGTGGTGGACGACTCGATCGTCCGCGGGACGACCAGTCGGAAGATCGTCAAGATGATCCGAGGCGCGGGCGCGCGCGAGGTGCACGTGCGGATCTCTTCGCCGCCGATCCACTGGCCCTGCTACTACGGGATTGACACGCCGACTCGCAAGGAGCTGATCGCCTCGAGCCACGACGTGGAGGAAATCCGTCGTTACCTCGGGGCCGACAGCCTGGGCTACCTGTCCCTGGACGGGATGCTCAAGTCCACGGGCTCCGATCCGAGCCACTTCTGTCACGCCTGCTTCACGGGCGACTACCGAGTCGGGTTCCAGCGCGAAGTGACTCCGCAGCTCTCCCTGTTCGACGGCTAGGGAACTCCCTGGCCCACGGGCTCTGTCCGCATGGACCCGATGACCTACAAGCAGTCCGGTGTTGATATCGAGGCTGCTGACGCCGCAGTCCGTCGCATCCGTCCACTGGCCCGGTCCACGTTTCGTCCCGAAGTGCTGGGAGAGATCGGGGCGTTCGCCGGGTTCGTCAAGGTCCCCGCCGGCTACCGCGATCCCGTCCTGGTTGCCTCCACCGACGGCGTGGGGTCGAAGCTCCGGGTCGCCTTCCTCGCCGACCGTCACGACACGGTGGGGATTGACCTGGTGGCCATGGGGGTGAACGACGTCCTCGTTCACGGCGCCGAGCCGCTTTTCTTCCTTGACTACCTGGCGCTGGGCAAGGTGGTGCCTGAGAAGGTCGAGGCCATCGTCAAAGGCATCGTCGAGGGGTGCCGTCAGGCTGGCTGTTCCCTCGTCGGAGGCGAGACGGCCGAGCTGCCTGACTTTTATCCTCCCGGTGAGTACGACCTGGCGGGTTTCGCCGTGGGAGTCGCCGAGAGAGCCAGGCTCATTGACGGCTCTCAGGTCAAGCCCGGGGACCGGCTGCTGGGCATGGCCTCCTCGGGGCTTCACTCAAACGGCTACACGCTGGCGCGGAAGGTGATCTTCGAGCGGATGGGCCTTAAAGCGGGAGACCTTCTGCCAGGGCTCCAGCGGAGCGTTGCCGACGAGCTCCTGACGCCGACCCGCATCTACGTCAAACGTATTCTGGACCTCTTGAAGGCCGTGCCGGTCCGCGCCATGGCCCACATCACGGGCGGTGGCCTCACCGGAAATCTTCCACGTGTCCTCCCGGCCGGGTGTAAAGCATTGATCGAGCGCGGGAGCTGGAGCGTGCCCCCGATCTTCGCGCTCATCCGGGATCGGGGGGCGATTGCGGAAGACGAAATGTTCAGGACCTTCAACATGGGGATCGGCCTGGTCCTCGTCGTGGCGCGTGAGCATGCTGATCACTGCCGGGCACTGCTGACCTCCCTCGCAGAGACCGCCTGGCCCATCGGCGAGATCGTGGCGGGGCCGCGCGGCGTCGAGTACGTTGGTGGGGGAGCCGGCCGGTGACCGCGACGCGCATGGTCGTCCTGGGAGGCGGCTTCGGCGGGATCGAGGCCATGCGCGTCCTCGAGCGTCACTTCCGCAGGCGTGAGGACGTGGACCTCCTCCTGATCAGCGACCAGAACTACCTCCTGTTCACGCCGCTGCTCCCCCAGATCGCGTCCTCCACGGTCGAGCCCCGCCACATCATCCAGCCGATCCGGGACATCCGTGACCGGCGCCGGTTCCGTTTCCTCCGCGATCGCGTCCTGGGAGTGGACCTCAGGGAGCGGCGGGTCCACCTGGCGGAAGGGGACGTGGCGTACGACTTCCTGGTCCTCGCCCTCGGCGGGACCACCCAGACCTATGGCGTCCCCGGCGTGGAGGAGCACGGCTTCTTCTTCAAGGGGCTGGAGGACGCTGTGGCGCTCCGCGACCAAGTCATCGATCTTGCCGAGCACGCCGATCACGCGCGCGACTCCCTCCGCCGGCGGGAGCTCCTCACGATGGCGGTCGTGGGGGGCGGCTACACGGGTGTAGAGCTGATCGCGGAGCTCCACGACTTCTTCCACCGCTACGTCGTCCCGCGTTACCGCGGGATCGAGGCAGGCGATCCGCGTCTGCTCCTGCTGGAGGCCAGCGGAGAGATCCTGAGCGGCGTGCACCCGATCCTGGGGCGCCGGGCGAGAGCCAAGCTCCAGCGCGAGGGGATCGAGGTCAGGCTCGGGGCGAAAGTGACACGCGTCGAGGCGACAGGCGTGGAGATCAACGGAGGGCATATCGAACGGACCGGCCTCGTGGTCTGGGTGGCCGGTGTGAAGGGGCACCCGGTCCTCGAGAACCTCGGCCTGCCGCTGGACCGCGCCGGGCGTGTCGTGGTCAACCGGTTCCTCGAGGTTCCAGGCTTCCCCGAGGTCTGCGGCGTCGGAGACACCGTGGCGGTCGCCGGGCATCCCGAGGCGTCGGTCCCCATCATCCCGGCTGCCATCGCCCACGGCAGGCTCGCGGCGCGAAACATCGTGAGCCGCCTCGAGGGCCGCCCGCCCGTCCCCATCGAGTTCTCCCCCCAGGGGATGCTGGTCTCGCTCGGCATGAATGACGCCGTGGTGGACCTTATGGGGTTTAAGTTCTCGGGCTACTTCGCCTGGCTCTTCTGGAACGCGCTCCACCTCTACAAGCTGGTGGGGTTCAGGAAGCAGCTCCAGGTGGCCCTCGATTGGGCGCTGACCCAGGTCTTCCTGCGGGACTCGGCCATCATCCGTCGCCCGCAGCGCTGCCCAATCTGCGCTGGCGCCAAGTCCGGGGCCGACGGCACCCGCTCATGACGCGGAGCGAGCCGCTTCGGATCGGGGTCCTCGCCTCGAGGCGCGGGTCGAACCTCCAGGCGATCATTGACGCGATCGAGAGCGGGAAGCTCGATTGCCGGCTGGCGGTCGTCGTCTCCGACCGCGCTGACGCCCAGGCGCTGGAGCGGGCTAAGAAGCATGGAGCCGAGGCGGTCTTCCTCGACCCCAAAGGGTACGGGACGCGGGAGGCCTTTGACCAGGCCGTGCTGGGCGTGCTGGCTGACCACCGGATTGAACTCGTCTGTCTCGCCGGCTACATGAGGGTGCTTTCGCCGACGTTCGTCAGGGCGCTGCCGGGTCAGATCATGAACATCCACCCGGCGCTCCTCCCGGCGTTTCCGGGGCTTCACGCTCAGCGCCAGGCGCTGAAGCACGGGGTGAAGATCAGCGGCGCCACGGTGCATTTCGTGGATGAAGGCGTGGACACCGGGCCCATCATCTGCCAGGCCGCTGTGCCGGTGAGAGAGGACGACACGGAGGAGACGCTTTCGGCCCGGATCCTCGAGCAGGAGCACCAACTTTATCCGCGCGCGATTCGGCTTTACGCCGAAGGCCGGCTGTCGGTTGTTGGGCGACGCGTGTTCGTCGAGGAGGGGTGATGACCGTTAGACGGGCCCTGGTGAGTGTCCACGATAAGAGCGGGGTGGTGGAGTTCGCCCGGGGCCTCGCCTCTCTCGGCGTGGAGATCCTCTCGACGGGGGGGACCGCCAAGTTGTTGCGCGACTCGGGAGTCAAGGTCCGTGACGTTTCGGAGGTGACGGGGTTTCCCGAAATGCTGGACGGCCGGGTGAAGACGCTCCATCCGAAGATCCACGGCGGGATCCTGGCCCGCCGCGACATGCCCGAGCACTTGGCGCAGCTCAAAGCCCAGGGGATCGAGCCGATCGACCTCGTCGCGATCAATCTCTACCCGTTCGAGCAGACTGTGGCCCGACCGGAGACGAGCCTGGCCGAGGCGATCGAGCAGATCGACATCGGCGGCCCGACGCTGATCCGGGCTGCCGCGAAGAACTGGGAGTCCGTTGCAGTCCTCGTGGACGCATCCCAGTACGGTGAGGTTCTGGACGAGCTGAAGCGATCGGGGGGGAAACTTTCCCAGGAGACGCGCTTCAGGCTGGCGCGCGAGGCGTTCCGGAGGACGGCTCAGTACGACGCCGCAATCGCGGCGTACTTGAGGAGCCCTGGGGCGATAGCACGCCCTGCCGCCGCAGCGGAGACGGCCTTTCCCCCCGTGCTGAAGCTCGAGGCTGAACTGGTCCACTCGCTTCGCTATGGCGAGAACCCCCACCAGGCTGCGGCGTTGTATCGCCTGATCGGCGCTTCGCGCCTGGGGGTTGCGGCGGCGCGGCAACTCCACGGCCCCGAGCTCTCCTATAACAACCTCCTGGATTTCTCTGCGGCGCTGGGGCTCCTGCTCGAGTTCGAGGCGCCCACGGCAGTGGCCATCAAGCATACGAATCCCTGCGGCGCGGCCACCGGGGCCACGGCCGGCGAGGCCATGAGGAAGGCGAAGGCCTCGGATCCCGTCTCGATCTATGGCGGGATCACCGGGGTCAACCGGCCCCTGGATATGGATGTGGTGAAAGAATTGGCAGGGGTGCTGATCGAGATCCTGTTCGCGCCGGCCTTCCTTCCCGATGCCCTGGAGGAGTTGAAACGGACGAAGAAGAAGTGCCGCGTTCTGGAAGTTCCGTGCGACCGACGCGCGCTTGTCCCGGGGTTCGAGGAGTACCGGAGCGTCCTGGGGGGCCTCCTCGTCCAGGAGTCCGACCTCGCCGATCTCGACGAGAAGACCCTGCGTGTGGCCTCGAAGCGTGAACCCACGGAGGCAGAGTGGCGGGCACTCCGCTTCGCCTGGAAAATCGCCAAGCACGTGAAGTCCAACGCCATCGTCCTGACGACGCGCGACCAGCTGATCGGCGTGGGCGCAGGCCAGACGAGCCGCGTGGATTCGGCGAAAATCGCGGTGATGCGGGCTCGCGCGGTCGGCTTGGAGACAAAAGGGACGGTCTGCGCCTCGGACGCGTTTTTCCCTTTCAAGGACGGGCTGGACGTGGTGGCGGAGGCCGGCGCTACGGCCGTCATCCATCCCGGCGGGTCCGTGCGCGATGAGGAGATCATTCGGGCAGCTGATGAGCATGGGATGGCGATGGTCCTGACCGGCATGAGACACTTCCGGCATTGACCGCCACCCAGTCGCCTGAGTGGTTCCTGAGCGAGCGCGAGGTGGTTGGCCTGCTGGGGCTGACGGCCAAGCGGGTCGCCCAGCTCCGTCGTTTGGGCCTGCTGAAGCCCGAGGGCGAGGGATATCGCTTTCGCGAAATCGTCGGGGTGCGCGTGGCGAGGGAGCTTCTGGCGGGAGGCGCCACGGTTCGCCAGGTCAGGCGGGCCCTGGAGGATCTCCGACGGCTCCTGCCTCAGGCCGAGGCGCCTCTGGCCGAGCTGAGACTCAAGGTGGACGGCCAGCACATTCTGGTCGAGACTGACGGGGTGAGCTTCGACCCTCGGACCGGTCAGACCGTCCTGACCATGGACGTCGGCGACCTGGAGCGCCAGGCGCGCGCGACCCTGGTCCGGGGAATGGTGCGTCCGCTCGTCACGCCCTCGCTCAGAGCCGAGGTCTGGCTTGCGCGCGCGTCCGAGCTGGATCAGGATCCGGCTCAGTGGGAGGCGGCAGTCGCCGCCTACGAGCAGGTGGTGGCGACCGATCCCACCTGTGCCGCCGGTTGGAACAACCTCGGGCTCCTCCATCACCGGATGGGGCATTACGACAAAGCGGGAGCGTGCTATCGGGAGGCGATGACCGCCGATCCCGCCTGCTACCAGGCCGCCTACAATCTGGGCTCGCTCACCGAAGACCTGGGCGATCTCCCCGGCGCCATCGGCTGGTACCGTCGCGCGCTCGAACTGTCCCCGGATTATGCCGACGCCCACTTCAACCTGGCCGGCGTTCTGGCCAAATCCGGAAGAGCGCCCGAGGCGGCCATCCACTGGCGCCGCTACTTGGAGCTGGACCTGGAAAGCCCCTGGGCTGAGCTGGCGCGCGTCAACCTCGGCGAGGCCGAGGAGACAGTCGAGTGAGAGTACTTGTCATCGGAAGTGGGGGGCGGGAGCACGCTCTCGTGTGGGGACTGGCTCAGAGCCAGCAGATGTCGGCCCTCTACGCGGCGCCGGGCAACCCGGGGATGACCCGTCATGCGCGCCTGGTTCCGATCAAGGCCGACGCGCTGGACGAGCTGGTGGCGTTCGCTGAAAAGGAACGCATTGACCTGACCATTGTCGGTCCGGAGCTGCCACTGATCCTGGGGATCGCCGATCGATTCAGCGCCAAGGGCCTGGCGATCTTCGGCCCGAGCGAAAGCGCCGCGGCGCTCGAGGGCTCCAAGGCCTTCGCCAAGGCTCTCATGGCCAAGCACGGGATCCCGACAGCACAGTTTCAGACATTCCGGGATTCCGCCTCGGCATGCAAGTTCGCGCGGGAGCTGGGTGCTCCGCTCGTCGTGAAGGCCGACGGCCCCGCCGCAGGAAAGGGCGCCATCGTCTGCCGAACGGTGGAGGAGGCGGACCGGGCCATCGCCCTCTGCCTGGAGGAGCGGGCCTTCGGCAAGTCGGGGGAGCAGGTCGTCGTCGAAGAGTTCCTGGTCGGCGAGGAAGCGTCCT
>JACQCL010000176.1 GCA_016201645.1 Candidatus Rokuibacteriota bacterium | reverse complement strand
GAATCGTGTCCCCGACTCGAAAAACGTGGAAGTTGTACTTGCTGACCTGGTCGTACTGACCATAGTTCTGGCCCTGGAAGTACGTCACGTTCCACTCCATAGCGACACCTCCCCAGGTTGCTTTGGCCCACCAAGGGTACCTCTCCATCGAATTTCGCACAAGAGCCGGTCCACGCAATAGGGAGGCCATGACGATGGGCGAGGAGACCGGGCGCGCGGGGCAGAGCCAGGGGAATTGCGTAGCCCCTGATGAGCAGGCGAAACTCGCGGGGGGCGTCGTGCTCCCTCGCCGGCGCCTCGATCAGCTCGCCCGCCAGGTCGCGGCCCTCTTCCAAAAGGCCCACCTGACCGACGTTGAGGCGCGCTACGTCTACAAACGAGCCAGATCCTTGGGCGAGATAAGGGGGAAGTCCTCAGTTGAAAGTTCTCGGCCGGGCTGATAGACTTTTGCCAGGTTTTTTGCTGGGTTTCGAGCAGTGAAGGGGGAGCATTGAACCCGGTTCTCTTTGACCTGGCCCTCGTGGGATACGTGGGGGCAACTCTCTTGGCCCTGGCCCACCTGATTCAGCGCCGGGATGCCGTGTATCGCGCGACGTCGCTGCTGACCCAGGCGGCCTGGGTCGTCCACACCCTGGCGCTCGTGGTGAGAGGGGTCGAGCTGGGGCGCCCCCCGCTCGGGACCCTCACCGAAGCGATGTCGGTGGTCGGGTGGGCGGCGGTGCTCTTCACACTCTGGGCCGAGCGGCAGTACCGGGTCAAAGTGCTCGGGGCGTTCGTCCTTCCACTCGTGTCGATCCTCGGCCTGTCGACGGCGTGGCTTCCGCCGGGGCTCACCGACCTGGCCCCTGCGTTGCGGAACGCGTGGATCTGGGTGCATGTGATCTTGGCCATGCTCGGCATCTCGGCCTTCGTGCTGAATTTCGCCGGAGGCGTCATGTACCTCCTCCAGGAGCGACAGCTCAAGGCCAAGCGCCCCGGAGCCCTCTACTACCGTCTGCCGTCGCTGGAAACGCTGGACCGCCTCACCTTCCGGACGCTCACCCTGGGATTCCCGTTCCTCACGTTGGGCCTTTTCCTGGGCGCCTTGTGGGCGCGCACCGCGTGGGGGAGCCTCTTCACCTTTGATCCGCTCGCGCTCTTTTCCTTCCTGGCCTGGCTCGTCTATGCCGCGACCCTTTCGGGCCGAGCCGTCGCGGGCTGGCGGGGGCGGCGGGCGGCGTACTTTGCGGTGGTCGGGTTCAGCGCCCTGGTCCTGACACTCGGAGCCGGCCTGTTGCTCCCGGGCCGGCACGGCTCGTGATGGCAGAGCTGTTCGTCGCCGGCGTGAGCCACAAGACCGCGCCGATCGCCGTCCGCGAGCAGCTCGCCGTCGAGGAGGATAAGCTCCGCGAGATCCTCCTGGACGTTCACGCCACGGGGATCTTCTCGGAGGTCATAATCCTCTCGACGTGCAACCGCGTCGAGGTCTACGGCGTGGCCGACGTCCCCGGGGAAGCTCGCGCCCTGGCGTTTCGCCGTCTCGGCCAGCAGCGGGGCCTCGACCTGGCGGTTCTCGAGCCGATGCTCTATACGAAGTCGGGGACCGACGCGGTCCGCCACTGCTTTCAGGTGGCGGCCAGCCTGGACTCCATGATCATCGGCGAGCCTCAGATCCTGGGCCAGGTGAAAGAGGCCTTCGCCCTGGCCCAAAGCTGCCAGAGTGTCGGCCCACTCCTCCACCGGTTGCTCAGCCAGGCCTTCGCCGTCGCCAAGAAGGTCAGGACCGAAACCGAACTGGCGCGCCATGCCGTCTCGGTGTCGTACGCGGCCGTGGAGCTGGCGCGCAAGATCTTTGGAAGCCTCGAGGGCAAGGCCGTGTTGCTCATTGGCGCCGGGAAGATGGGCGAGCTCGCTGCCAGGCACCTCGTGGACCAGGGCGCGTTCCCCATCTTCGTGGCCAACCGCACCTGGCCGCGGGCGCAGGAGGTCGCCCGGGTCCTCGCCGGGACTCCCGTGCCGTTTGACGAATGGCCGGAGACTCTGAAGGCCGTGGACATCGTGATCACCTCAACCGGCGCCCCCGAGCCCATCGTCAGGAAGGGGGACGTCGAGCGAGGGCTCCATGCGCGTCGCTCGCGCCCGCTCTTCTTTATCGACATCGGGGTACCGCGGGACGTGGAGCCGTCGGTCAACGAGCTCGAGGCGGTCTTCTGCTACGATATTGACGATCTCCGCCAGGTCGTGGAGTCCAACGTCCGGGAGCGGCTCCGGGAAGCGCAGAAGGCCGAAGCCGTGGTGGAACGCGAGGTCGCGAAGTTTCTCGCCCGGGCCGGCGACCTGGAGGTGGTACCGACCATCGTGTCCCTGCGCGAGCGCCTCGAGACCATCCGGCGGGGCGAAGTGGAAAAAGCGCTGGTGACCCTCCCCAGCGCCGATCCCCAGATGCGCCAGGCCATCGAGTCGCTCTCCCAATCCATCGTCAATAAGATCCTCCACACTCCCATCGTGAAGCTTCGCGAGTTGTCGCGGAGCGGCCACGGGCGGAGCTGGACCGAAATGGTCCACGAGCTGTTTGGCCTCGGGCGGGAGCGGGACGAGGAATGAGCGCGGGGGCGATTCGCGTGGGGACACGGGAGAGCCCCCTCGCGCTCCGTCAGGCGACCCTCCTCGCCGATCGCGTGCGGGAGTTGGCTCCCGAGCGGGCGGTGGAACTTGTCCCCATGAAAACCTCCGGGGACCGCTTGGGGCAGGTGGCTCTCGGGAGCCTCGGGGGGAAAGGGCTGTTCGTCAAGGAGCTGGAGGAGGCGGTGATCGCGGGGCGGGTGGATCTGGCGGTCCACAGCCTCAAGGACCTGCCCGCTGCGCTCCCCGATGGCCTCTGTCTGGCGGCGTTTCTGCCCCGTGCCGACCCTCGGGACGTCCTCGTGAGCCGAACGGGCGCCGGGATCGGCGACCTTCCCCGGGGCGCGAGGGTGGGAACGTCGAGCCTCCGGCGGCGCGTCCTTCTGCTTTCCGTCCGACCCGATCTCAAGATCGAGACGATCCGGGGGAATGTGGACACTCGCCTTCGACGGCTGACCGAGGGCGCGTACGACGCCATCGTGCTTGCGGCGGCCGGGCTGGAGCGTCTGGGTCTCGGGCTGGAACACGCGCGGCCTCTCGATCCGGACCAGTTCATTCCTGCTGTGGGGCAAGGCATTCTTGCGGTCGAGGCGCGCGCCGACGATCGGCGCCTCCTGGAGCTTCTCGGCCGCCTCGACCACCACGGGACCCGACGGCAGGCGGAGGCGGAACGCGCGTTTCTACGTCACCTCGGCGCGAGTTGTCATACTCCTGTGGCCGGCCACGCACGGCTCGCCGACGGAGAGCTGATTCTCACGGGCCTCGTGGCAAGCGTTGACGGGCGACAGGTCCTGCGTGGCCAGACGACCGGCGTTGCGGAGAACGCCGAGCTGATCGGCCAGAAGCTGGCCGAGGAGCTCATGGCGAGAGGCGCACGGGCCATCCTCGGCGAGATCGCGGAGAAGATGAAATGACTGTTCGGCCGAGCGTCCGCGCGCAGCCGCTCTCGGGCAGGCGCATCGTGATCACCCGCGCGAAGGAGCAGGCGAGCGGTTTCCGCCAGTTGCTGAAGGGGGCCGGGGCTGAGGTGCTCGAGATTCCGACGATTCGGATCGCGCCCCCCGACTCGTGGGAGCCGCTCGACCGCGCGGTCGAGGAGCTCGAGCGCTACCGATGGGTCATCTTTACGAGCGCGAACGGCGTGGAGAACTTCCGCCGGCGTCTGACGGGCAAGGGAAAGGACCTCCGTGCGCTTCGGGGCGCCCGGGTGGCCGCCATCGGACCGGCCACGGCGGCAGCGCTCGAGGCGTGGGGGATTGTGCCCGAGCTGGTGCCGGACGAGTATCGGGCTGAGGGCTTGGTGGAACGCCTCCGCGGGCTGATTCGTCCGGAAGACCAAGTCCTTCTCCCCCGCGCGGCGGAGACCCGGGATCTCCTCGTGACCGAGCTCCAGCGCCTGGGTGCCCGGGTGACGGAAGTTGCGGCCTACCGCACTCTGCCGGTGAGCGAGGGCGCCCTATCGTTGCGCAGCGCCTTGAAGGCCGGTGAGGTGGACGTGGTGACCTTCACCAGCTCGTCCACGGCCCGGAACTTCGCCGCCATGTTCTCCGAAGCCGAGCGCCGGTCCCTGCTCAGGAACGTGGTCGTCGCGAGCATCGGCCCCATCACGGCCGCCACCGCGGGAGAATTTGGCCTCGATAGCCGGATCATGCCGCAGGAATACACGATCCCGGCACTCGTCCGCGCCATCATCGAGTATTATGAAAGGAAAAAAGGAGCCACATGATGCCGTACCCGGTCTTCCGTCCGCGCCGCCTCCGCGAGTCTTCGCTCCTGAGAAAGATGATCCGCGAGACCACGCTCCGTGTGGACGACCTCATTTACCCGCTGTTCGCCGTCCACGGGCGCGGGGTCAGGGAACCCATTTCCTCGATGCCGGGCCAGTATCGCCTCTCCGTGGACGAGCTCGTGAAGGAGGCGAAGGATGCGGCCGGGATGAGGATTCCGGCCGTGCTCCTGTTCGGGGTGCCGAAGGAAAAAGATCCGCGGGGCTCCGAGGCGTACGCGGAGGGAGGGATCGTCCAGCAGGCGATTCGCGCCGTCAAAGATACCGGCCAAGTACGCGTCGAGCTTCTACGGCCCGTTCCGAGAGGCGGCAGAATCCGCCCCCCAGTTCGGGGACCGGCGCTCGTATCAGATGGACCCAGCAAACGCCCTGGAGGCCATGCGGGAGGTCGGACTGGACATCGACGAGGGGGCGGACATCGTCATGGTCAAGCCGGCGCTCCCCTACCTGGACGTGATCGCGCGCGTGAAGGGCGAGTTCGGCATGCCGGTGGCTGCCTACTCGGTCTCCGGTGAGTATGCGATGATCAAGGCGGCTGGTCGGCTCGGCTGGCTGGATGAAGAACGGGCGATGATGGAGGCCCTCGTGGCCATCCGCCGCGCCGGGGCCGACCTCGTGATCACGTATTTCGCCAAGGATGCTGCGCGCCTCCTGGAGCGCGGGTCCCTCCCTTGACACGCAAAAATGGCAGAGGGTAGAGTGGGAGCGACCCACCACCACGCGACGGCAGAATGCGGATCTCAGCCAAGGGCGAATACGCCGTCAAGGCGATGCTGGATCTGGCCCTCCATTACGGCAAAGGGCTGATCCCGATTCAGGATATCGCCGAGCGCCAGGCGATCCCCCAGCGCTATCTCGAGCAGGTTCTTCTGCTCCTCAAGCGCGCCGGGTTTCTCCAATCCAAGCGCGGCTCGGCCGGCGGGTACCATCTGATGCGGCCGCCTCAGGAGATCTCCGTCGGCGCGGTGCTGCGCGCCATGGAAGGGTCGCTGGAACAGGCCGGCGCGGGGCGGCGCCCGGGAAAACGTTCGGCCTCAGATCACGGGAGCGATCTCGAGGAGCTCTGGGGGGAGATCTCCGCGGCGGTCTCGGGAGTCGTTGACCATATCTCTTTCGGCGATCTCTGCCGACGGGCGGAGCAACGGCGGAGCGCGCTGCGTCCGATGTACCACATCTAATTTTTTTGTCCGTGAACCACGACACCCCGATAGGAAAGGGCGCTATGGCTCAACGCCGAGCAGAAGCGGTGGGGCGACCGAAAGTTGCCTCGTCCGTGCTGGAGCTGGTCGGAAACACCCCGCTCGTTCGCCTCAACAGACTGCCGAAGCCGGGCGGCGCCTCGGTGCTTGCCAAGGTCGAGTCGCTGAACCCGGGGGGAAGCGTGAAGGATCGGATCGCCGTGAGCATGGTCGAGGATGCGGAGCGGCGCGGGCTCCTGAAGCCCGGCTCCACCATTGTCGAGCCCACGAGCGGAAATACCGGGATCGGCCTCGCGATGGTGGCGGCTGTGAGAAGCTACCGGCTCATCCTGACCATGCCGGACGACATGAGCGTCGAGCGCCAGCGGCTTCTCTCCCGGCTGGGCGCGGAGCTGCACCTGACGCCGGCCATCGAAGGGATGACCGGCGCCGTCCACGCGGCGCAGGAGCTCCTACGGGAGCACCCGGACTACTTCATGCCCCAGCAGTTTGAAAACCCGGCCAACCCCGAGGTTCATCGGCGGACGACAGCGCGTGAGATCCTGAACGCGACGGAAGGCCGATTAGACGCCTTCGTCGCGGGGATCGGGACGGGAGGGACGATTACTGGGGTGGGGGAAGCCCTGAAGGAGAAAGTCCCGGGGGTGCGGATCATCGGGGTGGAGCCCGCGAGGTCTCCCGTGCTCTCCGGCGGGAAGGACCGCCCGCACGCGATCCAAGGGATCGGCGCGTCCTTCGTCCCGGGGGTGCTGAACATCAAGCTCCTCGACGAAATCATCCAGGTGCGGGACGAGGACGCCATCACCACCGCCAGCCGGCTGATCCGGGAGGAAGGATTGCTGGTGGGAGTATCGGCGGGGGCAGCCGTCTTCGCAGCGTGTCAGGTGGCAGGGCGGTTGACCGCGGAGCAGGTTGTCGTCACCATTCTTCCCGACACCGGCGAGCGCTACCTGAGTCTGACGTTTTAGCGGGCGCGTGGGAACCCGGGCCGCCTGAGGAGGTTTACGCATGGCCGTACAGGTGTACATTCCAACTCCGTTCCGTCGGGCCACCAACAACAAAGATCGGGTGGAGGTGGAGGCTCCGGACGTCCGCGGCCTCCTCGATCAGCTCGAGGCCGACTTCAGCGGCCTGAAAGGCCTTGTGCGAAACGAGCAGGGCGAGGTGCATCACCATGTCAACATCTACGTGAACAGCGAGGCCATCGAGGCGCTTGAAGGTCTGGCGACACCGTTGAAAGACGGAGACGAGGTCACGATCATCCCGGCGCTGGCTGGAGGGCGATGATCCTCAGCCGGGCGGAGTTCGCGCAAGTCCGGATCCAAGCGGAGAACGAATACCCCTCGGAGTGCTGCGGCGTGGTCCTCGAAAAGGAGGGGTTCCCCGGCCAGCGTCTTTTGATTCCCTGCCGTAATGTCCAGAACGAGCTCCACGCCAAGGATCCCGAACGCTACGCGCGCGACGCCCGCACCGCCTTTCACGTGGATCCCAAGGACCTCCTGAGGATCGGCAACCTCGAGAGCGATGGCTACCGTGTCCGGGTCATCTACCACTCCCATATCAACGCGGGCGCGTACTTTTCCGAGACCGACAAGCAGAACGCGCTCGTTCAAGGCGAGCCCGCGTACCCGGAGGCGACCTACGTGGTGGTGTCGATCGTGGAGGGCAAGGCGGCCAAGGCTGCCGCCTTCGCCTGGAGCCTCGAGCAGCGTGATTTTGTTCCGCTCGATTTCCCGAGGCCGTGAGGTGACCGGCTCGGAGGCGCTCTACGAGCGGGGGCGACGCCTGATGCCTGGAGGCGTGAACAGCCCCGTCCGCGCGTTCGGGGCGGTGGGCGGCCGCCCCTTTTTTGTTTCGCGTGGTGAGGGCGCCAGAATCTGGGACGAGGATGGTCGCTCTTACTTGGACTTCCTTGGCTCCTGGGGGCCGCTGATCCTCGGGCATGCCCCGGCGCCCGTCGTCGAGGCGGTTGGTGAAGCCATCCGGCGCGGGACGAGCTTCGGAGCCCCGACGGCCCGAGAGGTGGAGCTGGCCGAGCTCATCTCGCGCGCAATTCCCTCCGTCGAGATGGTGAGGCTCGTCTCCTCGGGGACCGAGGCGGCCATGAGCGCCATCCGCCTCGCCCGGGGCGCGACCGGCCGGGACGCCATCATCAAGTTCGAGGGATGCTATCACGGTCACGCCGACAGCCTGCTCGTGAAAGCCGGCTCGGGTGGGGCGACCTTCTCCATTCCCGACAGCCTCGGGGTTCCCTCGGCTCTCGCGTCGCTGACGCTCACCCTGCCGTTCAACGATCTCGCGGCCGTGCGGCGGACGTTGGAGACACGGGACGGCAAAATCGCAGCGGTGATTGTCGAACCGGTGGCCGGGAACATGGGGGTCGTGCCTCCCACCCGAGGATTTCTCCAGGGGCTTCGTGACCTCACGCGCCACCACGGCGCGCTTCTGATCTTCGACGAGGTGATCACGGGCTTCCGGGTCGCGTACGGCGGTGCCCAGTCGTTCTACGGCGTGAGCCCCGACCTCACCTGCCTCGGGAAGATCATCGGCGGTGGTCTCCCCGTCGGGGCCTACGGAGGCCGCCGGGACCTCATGGAGCACGTCGCCCCTCTCGGGAAGGTCTATCAGGCCGGCACCCTCTCCGGCAATCCCCTGACGGTCACCGCCGGGCTGGCAACCCTCCGGGCGCTCGCGGACCCCACGGTGTACCGGCGCCTGGAGGCTATGGGGGCGAAACTCCAGGCCGGGGTGGAAGCGGCGGCGCGGGAAGCCGGGGTCCTGTTGACCGTAAACCGAGTCGGCTCGATGCTCACCCCGTTCTTTGCCGCGGGCCCGGTGACCGACTTCGAGTCGGCCAAGCGTTCGAACACGAGCCGATACGCAAAGTTCTTTCAGGGCATGCTCGCCCGCGGTGTCTTCTTCGCCCCCTCCCAGTTCGAAGCGGCCTTTGTCTCCCTGGCCCACTCAGAGGCGGACATCGACAGCGCCGGGGCGGCTGCGCGGGAGGTCTTCCGCGCTCTCTAGAACCTCGGCGGCGGGCGCACCCACGCCCTGCGGGCGCGGGTACCCGCCCCTTCCGAACCTCCCCCCAGCTTGCGGGGGGGAACCCCGCGCTCGAGAGCACAGACCACCCGCTCTCCGGATTACACTATTGACGGCCGGGGAGAACGGGTGATAGGATTCGCAAGGTTTCAGCCGGGAGTCACGCCTTCCGACTCCATTCGGGAACGGCACTCACGTTCGGCTTCGTCGGGCCAAGGAGCGCGTAAAACGAGATGCGGATATGGGTGGGCGCCGGCGTTCTCGCCCTCATGTTCCTCGCCGTCCTCGGCTTCGTGGCCTCTTCCACCCGCGGACAAGCCGCCGCCCCGCCCCAGCCAATTCTCTTCAGTCACCAGCTCCACGCCGGCCAGTACAAGATTGACTGCCAGTATTGCCATGCGGACGCGCGCCGCTCTGAGTACGCCGGCCTGCCGTCCGTCACGCGCTGCATGGGATGCCACAGGATCACGGCGGCCGACCGGCCGGAGATCCAGAAGCTCGCGCAGTTCTTCAACGAGCAGAAACCGATCCCGTGGGTGAGGGTCTTCAAGGTTCCCGAATACGTCCACTTCCCCCACAAACCCCACATCCGGGCCGGAGTCACTTGCCAGACCTGCCATGGACCCGTCGAAACCATGGCCGTCGTGAGTGCGAAGACCGGCCAGAACCTTGCCAATGATCTGTTGAACCTGGTGACGTTCGCGCCCACCCCCACGCCGCTCACGATGGGCTGGTGCGTCGACTGTCACACGACGATGAACGCCACGAAGAAGACCAAGGCGCCGCTCGAGTGCGTAGTCTGTCATCATTGACAGAATCGAAGGGGGCCTCGACGGCCCCCGCCGAGGCCTCCCCCAGACGGGTTGCGCGGGCCAAGCCCGCGCTCGAAGGGAGACGCGAAGCCGCATGGGCATGAAGAGGAGGGATTTCTTCAAGGTCGTGGCCGGATCGGCCGCCACGGCTGCGGCCGCCGGCTGCGGGCGAGGGCCCGAGCCGTTGCTCCCTCTTGTGGTGCCCGCTGACAACCTCGTGCCTGGCGTGGCCTCGTGGTTTTCGACGGTCTGCCGCGAATGTCCCGCGTGATGCGGGGTCGTCGCGCGAAACCGCGAGGGGCGCGTGGTCAAGCTCGAAGGCAATCCAGACCATCCGGTCAACCGGGGGACGCTCTGCATTCGCGGACAGGCGGGCCTCCAGGGGCCCTACAACCCCGATCGCCTGCGCGGAGCGATGCAGCGGCGGGACGCCTCCGGGGCGCTCAGGCCTGTCAAGTGGGAGGAGGCGGAGAAGTTCCTCGTCGAGCGACTGACCGGCCTCGTCAAACAGGGGAAAGGCAAGCGGATCGTCGTCGTGAGCCAGCTCGAAAGCGGCAGCCTCGGGCGGCTCCTCGATGCGTGGGCTGGCGCCCTCGGGGCTGAGCGGATGAATTACGAGCCGTTCAACTACGAGGCGATCCGCCACGCGAGCCGTACCGTCTTCGGCCGGGACGCGATTCCGCACTACGCCATCGAAGAGGCCAATGTGCTCCTCTCTTTCGGCGCCGACTTTTTGGAGACCTGGCTCTCGCCGGTAGAGCATGCGCGGGCTTTCACCCGGATGCACGCCCTCAAGCACGGCAAGGCGGGCACGTTCATCCACCTCGAGCCCCGGCTGTCCCTCACCGCCGCAAACGCCGACGAATGGGTCCAAAACGCCCCGGGGACCGAAGAGCTTCTCGCCCTGGCGATCCTCAGGGTGATCCTCGACGAAGGGCTCCAGGCCCCGGGAGTGGACATCGCGCTCCTCCGCGCCGCAGCCAGCAAGGTGGACCTCCAGAGCACAGCCCGACAATCGGGGGTGTCAGGTGAGGCGATCAAGCATATCGCGCGTACCTTCGCCAAGGCCAAGCCGGGCTTGGCGATCGGCGGCGGCGTCGCCGGCACGAGCGCCTTCGCCGTGGAGACGCAGGTCGCGATCCACCTCTTGAATTACGCCGCGGGAAACGTGGGGCGAACGGTCCGCTTCGGGCCTGACTCGGCCTTCGGGAAGGCCGCTCCCTACGTCGGCGCGCAACTGCTGACACAGCGGATGGCCAATGGCGAGGTTGACATCCTGCTCCTGATCCACGCCAATCCGCTCTTCGCGCTACCGGCCGCTGGGGGGATGGCGGAGGCGCTGAAGAAAGTCCCGCTTGTCGTGAGTTTTTCCGACCAGCCTGATGAGACCACGCAGCGAGCGCATCTGGTCCTGCCCGACCTCCACGCGCTCGAGTCCTGGGGTGATTTCAGCCCCCGCGAAGGCGTGATCGGGCTGATGCAGCCGACGATGGCGCCTGTCTTTGATTCCAGGAGCGCCGGCGATGTGCTGCTCTCCGTGGGGCGGCAGGTGCTGGGGACGCCGGAGGGGAAAGGGCCGCTCCGCTGGCCGGCGTTCCAAGCCTATCTGAAGGACCAGTGGCGGGGGATCGCGCGGGAATATTCCCCGGCGACACCGTTCGATCAGTTCTGGGAGGAGTCGCTCCGACGCGGTGGCGCGTGGAAGGAGATCGGGGTCGTTCCCGTCCAGGCGCGGTCCGCGCCTGTCCAGGGAAAGCCGGCGACCGTGGAGGGTGATCCCCAGGGGCTCACGCTCCTCGTGTATCCGTCACACCGGTTCTACGACGGACGGGGAGCCAACAAGCCGTGGCTCCAGGAGGCCCCGGACACCATGACCCAGGTGACCTGGGATTCCTGGGTCGAGGTTCCCGCCGAGGTCGCCAAGAAGCTCGGGCTTCGACAAGGCGACCTTGTGAAGGTCGCGTCACCCCACGGCGCAATCGAGCTGCCCGCCTACATCTCCGAATCGCTTCACGCCGGCGCCGTCGCCATCCCGATCGGTCAGGGTCACACGGCCTACGGTCGCTACGCCAAGGACCGGGGCGCCAATCCTCTGGCCTTGCTGCCCGCCCCGGGACCGGCGGGACTGCCGTTTCTCTCAGTCAAAGTCTCGCTCACAAAGACCGGGGGCCGGCGTCCCCTGGCCATCCCTCAGGCGACGGCCGACCAGGACAATCGAGAGCTGGCCCGACACGTGACACTGCCCACCGCGCGCGAGCTCGAGCTGCGCGGCGCCGCCCCGGAGAAGGCCAGCCACCCCAGCATGTATCCCGATCCCAAGTATCCGGAGTATCGCTGGGGAATGACGATCGACATCGATTCCTGCATCGGCTGTCAGGCCTGCGTGATCGCCTGCAAGGCGGAGAACAACGTGCCGGTAGTCGGAAAAGAGCAGGTCGCCTACGGGCGCGACATGCACTGGCTCAGGATCGAGCGGTGGCAGGAGGGTCCGGCCGGCCATCCGGAGACGCTCTTCCTCCCCATGCTCTGCCAGCACTGCGAGGTCGCGCCCTGCGAGCCGGTCTGCCCGGTCTTCGCCAGCTACCACACCAACGAAGGGCTCAACGCCCAGATCTATAACCGCTGCATCGGAACGCGCTACTGCAACAACAACTGCCCCTACCACGTCCGGCGGTTCAACTGGTGGGACTACGGCTCTCCGACGTCGAGCAGTCACGCCTTCCCCGATCCACTTCACCTCCAGCTCAATCCCGACGTCACGGTCAGACAGCTGGGCGTGATGGAAAAATGCACGATGTGCATCCAGCGCATCATCGCTGCCAAGGACCACGCCCGCGATGAGGGGCGGTTGGTTCGCGACGGGGATCTCGAGACCGCGTGCCAGCAGACCTGTCCGACCCAGGCAATCGTCTTCGGGAACCTAAAGGATCCGTCAAGTCGGGTCGCCAAGTCATCCCGATCGCCGCGCGGCTACCACGTCCTCGAGGAACTGGGGACCCGTCCGGCGATCACGTACTTGAAGAAAGTGACGCGGGAGCACGGCAAAGCATGAATCAGCACCCCACCCGTTCGAGCGCCGTTCGCCAGCCGACCTACGCCGACGTCAACCGGGACGTCATTCGCACCCTCTGGGCTCCCTCGCCGACCTACTTCGGCTGGATGTCGGTGGTCGGGCTGATCCTGACCGCCGGGATCCTGGCGTGGACCTGGCAGATCTACATCGGCATGGGAGCGGCGGGGAAGCGGACGCCCCAGAACTGGGCGATGTACATCACCTCCTTCGTCTTCTGGATCGGGATCGGTCACGCCGGCACGCTCATCTCCGCCATCCTCTACCTCTTCCGCGCCCGCTGGCGCACCTCGATCTTCCGGGGGGCGGAGGCCATGACGGTGTTCGCGGTCATGACGGCAGGGCTCTTTCCGCTCATCCATGCCGGCCGCATGTGGTTTGCCTACTGGCTCCTGCCGTATCCGAACCAGCGCTACCTCTGGCCCAACTTCCGCTCGCCGCTCGTGTGGGACGTCTTCGCGATCTCCACGTACCTGACGATCAGCGTCGTCTTTTTCTTCGTGGGTCTTATGCCCGACATCGCCGCGGTCCGGGACGCCTCGACCGGCTGGAAGAAAAGGATCTACGGGGCCTTCGCCCTCGGGTGGGAGGGGACGGACCGGCAGTGGCGGCACTACCGGCGGGCTTACGGGCTTCTCGCGTCCCTCGCGACGCCGCTCGTGCTCTCGGTGCACAGCGTGGTGTCCTGGGACTTCGCGATGGCCCTGGTCCCCGGCTGGCACTCCACCCTGTTCGCTCCCTTCTTCGTGAACGGGGCAATCTTCTCGGGCTTTGCCATGGTCCTGATCCTCATCATCCCCATGCGCCGGCTCTTCAACCTCTACCCGTACATCACCGACCGCCATCTCGACGCGATGGGAAAGTTGACTCTCGTGACCAGCCTGATCCTGACGTACTTCTACGTCTGCGAGGCTTTCACGGCCTGGTACAGCGGCGAGCATTTTGAGCGGGCCTCGCTCTTCTGGAAGGCCACCCAGAATTACGCCTGGGCGTTCTGGCTCCAGTACTTCTGCAACAGTCTGGCCCCGCTGGTGCTCTTCTCGCGCCGCGCGCGGACTCACACCCCGACCCTCTACGTGGTGTCCATTCTCGTCCTGATCGGGATGTGGTTCGAGCGCTTCAACATCATTGTTCCCGGTCTCGGGCACGACTTCTATCCCTACACCTGGGGGATCTACTACCCGACGGTGACCGACACGCTCATCGTCATCGGGAGCTTCG
Organism: Candidatus Rokuibacteriota bacterium; assembly: GCA_016201645.1. Taxonomy (GTDB): domain Bacteria; phylum Methylomirabilota; class Methylomirabilia; order Rokubacteriales; family CSP1-6; genus JACQCL01. The sequence continues at coordinate 5,243 of JACQCL010000176.1, read as the reverse complement.
CCTGGTTCTTCATCCTCTTCCTCGGGTTCATCAAGGTGATGCCTTCGGTGTCGATCGTCGAAGTGAAGGAAACCCTTCCGCATCCCGTGAAGGCAGGACACCACTGATGGCGGCGTCCCGCATCCTCGGCATCTTTGCCCACGTGGACACCACCGTCAAGGCGATCCGCGATCTGCGCGCCGAGGGGGTCCGCGACTTCACCGTGTACTCGCCGGTGCCGGTGGAAGAGATCGAAGCGGCCGTAGAGGAAGGCCGCCCGGTGAGCCCCGTCCGGCTGTTCACCCTGATCGGTGGATTGACCGGGACATTGACGGGATTTGCGCTCACCATCTGGTCCTCGCTGAAATGGGGGCTCGTGACGGGCGGTAAGCCCGTCGTCTCGATTCCTCCCTTCGTGATCATCGCCTTCGAGCTCACCATCCTCCTGGGAGGACTGTCCTCGCTGTTGGCGATTCTGGTGCTTGGAAAACTCCCGTCCATTCGCCGCTCCACCACCTACGACCCGCGCTTCACCGTTGACCGCTTCGGCATCGCGGTCACCTGTCCCGCCGAGCGCGCTGAAGCCGTGCGGAGATGCCTTCGGGAGGCGGGAGCGGAGGAGGTGAGGCAGTGAAGTACCTCTTCGGCTTCGTGCTCCTGCTCATCGTTGCGGCGGGCGGCTTGATGGGAAGCGTCGTCGTCTTGCGGTGGACCGACAACATGACCGAGACCGTGAAGGTCGTCCCCGGGGAACGCGTCTTCACCATGCCGGCCGGCACGCTGCCCCGCATGGGGGGGGAGCTCACCCCGCCCCGCGAGGAGCGCGAAGCCGCGGCCAAGCGTCCGAATCCCGTCAAGGCGACCGCCCAATCCGCCGCCAGGGGGAAGGCCCTCTTCGCGATTTACTGCGCGCCCTGCCACGGGCCGGGGGGCAAGGGGGACGGCCTGGTGGCGCCGAAGTTCATTCCGCCTCCGGACCTGACCAATGTCTCGCTCCAGAAGCAGCGGACTGATGGCTACCTCCAGCATGTCATCGGAACCGGCGGCGCCGTGATGCCGGCATACGGAGAAGCGTTGTCCCCGGAGGAGCGGTGGGACCTCGTGAATTACGTGAGGACCCTCGCCCAGAAATGACCGACGGCCGGGAGCTCGCGTCCAAACGGGGAGGCGTTTTGCTGTCGGCGCTGGCCGCCGCAGGGGCCCTGGCTTTTCTCGTTGGGATCTCGCGATCCGCCGAGAGGACCTGGGAGATTTACCTGATCAACCTCCTCTTCTGGTCAGGGCTGTCGGTGACGGGGCCGGCCATCGCGGGGATCATGGAGCTGATGGAGGCCCGGTGGTCTCCGAGCGTGAAACGCATCGCCCTGACCACAGCGGGATTCCTGCCAGTCTCCCTCGTCCTGTTCGTGATCCTCTTTGCCGGCCGCTCGGTCCTGTACCCGTGGGTGACAACCCCCGTGCCGGTCAAGGCCGCCTGGCTCAACGTCCCCTTCATGGCCTTCAGGATCGCCGCCGGCGTCCTGGCCCTGTACTGGGTGGTGTTCGCGTTCGTCAAGGCGGGGTTCCGGAGGGAAGAGAGCGACCCTGAGGCCGAGCGCCGGGCCAGGCACCGGCGGACGGTTCTGGCAACCACCATGCTGTTTCTCTACGTCATCGTCCTCTCCCTGTTCGGCTTCGACCTCATCATGTCGCTCGATCCGAAGTGGTACAGCGGGCTGTTCGGCGGCTATTTCGTCGTCAGCACGCTCTACACGGGGTTTGCCCTCCTGGCGATCCTTGCGGTCAGGGCGAATGCTTCGGGGCTGGCCGCGGTTCCTCCCTCAGCGGTTCAGGATGTCGCCAAGCTCATCCTCGCGACCAGCACGCTCTGGATGTACTTCTTCTGGTCCCAGTACCTCGTGATCTGGTACGGCAACGTCCCCGTCGAGACCCGGTTCTTCCTCCGGCGATTCTTCAATGATCCCTGGCGGCAACTCGCCTTCGTGGTGCTGCTCGCCGGATGGATCGTTCCCTTCGGCTATCTGCTGAAGCGGCTCACGGGCAGACCCCCCGAGCGTCACGGCCCTCTCGTCTTCATCTCCTTCCTCAGCCTGGCCGCTATCTTCCTCGAGCGGGTCCTCCTGGTGGTCCCGTCGCTCTCGCCGGCAGCCCCGTTCCCCGCCGGCCCCATCGAGGTCCTGATCACGGCGGGCTTCTTCTCCCTGTTCGTGCTGAGTCGTCGCCGGTTCCTCTCCCGCCTGAGACCGGGGTTGTAATCGCGCCTTCACCCCCGCCTCGCTCCGCGCGCCACAGGTGATACAATACCGCCGTGCTGACGGTGGAGGAGGCCCTCGAGCAAATCCTCGTGCGCGTCAGTCGCCTCGGCCCCGAGCGCGCGGACCTCCTCGCCTGCCTTGGCCGGGTCCTGGCCGAGCCGGTCGTCGCCTCATCCGACATCCCGCCGTGGCCGAACTCTTCCATGGACGGGTTTGCGCTCAATTCTGGCGACACGCTTCGGGCCACCCCAGACCATCCGGCCGAGCTCAGGGTCGCCGGAACAGTCCCCGCGGGGGCGGTCGCGGCCCACCAGATTCGCCCTGGAGAGGCGTGCAGGATCTTCACCGGGGCGCCGCTTCCCCAGGGGACCGACAGCGTCATTCCCCAGGAAGAGGTTGACGTTCTTACCGGTCACATCCGGGTGAGTCGGCCGGTCGCTCCCGGCGAATTCGTCCGTCCGCTGGGAGAGGACATCAAGGCGGGCGAGAGGGTGCTCGAGGCCGGGCACGTGATCGGGCCCGCCGAAGTCGGGCTGCTCGCCACGCTGGGCCGGTCCCGGGCGCTCGTTTTCCGGCGCCCGAGGGTCGCGATCCTGTCAACCGGGGACGAGGTGGTGGACCTCGGAGGGCAGCTCGCTCCCGGGAAGATTCGGAACTCAAACACCTACGCCCTGATGGCGCAGGTGGTCGAGGCCGGAGGGGATCCCATCAACGTCGGCGTCGCGCCGGACCGCCGCGATGCCATCGAGGAGCGGCTGCGGTGGGGGCTCTCGGCGGACGCGTTGATCTCGTCGGCGGGCGTTTCCGTCGGAGAGTATGACCTGGTGCGTGATTCGCTCGGCCAGCTCGGAGCGGAACTGCATCTCTGGCAGGTCTCCATGCGCCCGGGCAAGCCGATCACCTTCGGCTCCGCGGGCGGTTGCCCGATCTTCGGCCTGCCCGGCAATCCCGTCTCCGCCATGGTGACGTTCGAGCTCTTCGTCCGCCCGGCCATCAGAAAGATGGCGGGACACCTGTCGCTCCATCGCCCCACGGTCCGCGCCCGGGCCCTTTCCCCGATCCCCAACCCGGGCCACCGGCGGGCATACCTCCGCGTGTCGGTCACGGCCGATGCGCGCGGGTACGCAGTCCGTCTCACCGGAAACCAGGGGTCGGCGGTTCTCACGTCAATGGTCGCCGCCGACGGTCTGGCGGTGGTGCCGCCCGACACGACGGTCCCCCAGGAAGGTGAGGTCCAGGTGCTTCTCTTGAAGCCGCCGGCGTCCCAGAACGGGGCGGCTTGACAGGATCAGTCGGCCGGGGTATGGTACCTTCACGATCGGGAAGCGGACCAATGCTGAATCGGAGGAAGTTCCTGACCGGATCGGTCGTCGTCGGGCTCTGGTCGGCCGTGCTTCCTCGGGTCGCGCGAGGGCAGCAAAAGTCGGATCTCACCCACCGGCCCCAGATCGACCTCCCGGTGCTGGCCGATGACCCCGTGGCCGTACCGCTTCAGATCTCCGTGGACCATCCGATGGAGCCCGAGCATTTCATTCGCTCGCTCGCGGTGAGCCTGGAGACGGACCCTGTGCCCTACAAAGGGACCTTCCTCTTCACGCCGGCCAACGGGCGCGCCTCGGTGGCCTTTCAGTTCCGCTCCGGGATCGGCGGGGTGGTCACAGTGGTGGGCGAGTGCTCGCGCCACGGCCGCTTCACGGGAACGCGGGAGGTCCGGGTGACCGAGGGCGGCTGCTCAACGCCGCCCGACAGGACGGTGCGCGAGCGGCGCGGAAACCCGTTGATCCGCTTCCCCCGATCGCCCCGGGTGGGGGAGGTCGTGGAGGTGAGGACCAAGGTGGACCACGGCTCCGACACCGGCCTGGCGCTCAAAAACGGAAGGTTCGTTCGCGAGCGCCCCGAGTTCTACGTGCGGCAGATGCTCGTCTTTCTCGACAACCAGAAGGTCAGCGAGTTTCAGATGACCTCGGCGGTAAGCCCGAACCCCTTGATCCGGTTCCCGCTGAAGGTCAGGGGCGAGGGCACGCTCCGCGTCGTCTTCATCAACAACCAGGGGCAGCGCTGGGAGGCCGTCCAACCCATTCGGCCTCTGGCGTAGCTGAACTATCTCCCAGAGGATCGCCCACGAATCGCCTGTCAGGGAGGATCGAGTGTGGAGGGACGCATGAGAACGTGGTCACGCAGGGAGTTCCTTCGAGCGTCGGGAACAGGGGTCGGGCTCGGGATGCTGGCGGGGGCGGGACTCGCGGCATGCGCCGCCCCGATGAAGGGCGACATCGAGCCCAAAACGGGGAGACGAGTCGTCGTGATCGGCGGGGGGTGGGGGGGCGCGACGGCCGCCAAGTACGCGCGCCTCAGCGACCCCTCGATGGAGGTCATCCTCCTCGAGCCGAACAAGGAATTCGTCTCCTGCCCGTTCAGCAACCTGGTGCTCAGCGGCGTGGAGTCGATCGAGCGCATCACGTTCGGTTACGACGGCCTTCGGCGGCACGGCGTCAAGGTCATGCACCAGATGGCCACGGCCATCGAGCACGACCAAAAGCGGGTGAGGATCGGGGAGGGATATCTTCAGTACGATCGGCTCATCGTCTCGCCGGGCGTTGATTTTCTGTGGGAGCAGGTGGACGGGCTGGCAGCCGCTAAGGACACCGTCCTACACGCTTGGAAGGCCGGCCCGCAGACCGTGCAGCTAGCCCGTCAGCTCCAGTCGATGCCCGATGGCGGCGTGTTCGTGCTGACCGTGCCGCCGGTGGCCTATCGCTGCCCGCCCGGGCCCTACGAACGGGCCTGTCAGGTCGCGTGGTACCTCAAGACTAACAAGCCGCGCGCCAAGCTGATCGTCCTCGACGCGAACAAGAACATCGTCTCGAAGACCGGGCTCTTCCAGGCCGCCTGGAAGGCCTACCCGAACCTCGACTACCGGCCGGCCAGCCGGGTCGAGAAGATCGATGCCGGCAATCGTGAGGTCATGACGGAAATCGGCGACAAGGTCAAGTACGACGTGATCAATTT
>JACQCL010000175.1 GCA_016201645.1 Candidatus Rokuibacteriota bacterium | reverse complement strand
CGGCGACCCGTATCCCGCTCATCGCCAACCGGACCATCGACGTCGAGTGCGGCTCGACCACCTACACGCGCGGCCGTGATGAGACGGTGGACTTCTCGATCAACTTCTTCTTCACCGGCACCCAGCTCCTGGTGAAGAAGGGGAGCGGGATCAAGAGCGTGGCGGATGTGGTCGGCAAGCGCGTGGGGGTCGCCCAGGGGACGACGAACGAGAAGGCCCTGCGGGTCTCCCAGCCCAGGGCCGACGTGGTGACCCTCCAGGACCACCCGGCTGCCTTCCTGGCACTCGAGCAGGGGAGGATCGTGGCCTACGCCTCCGACGGCATCCTGCTGGCCGGGCTGGCCGCCAAGGCCAATAACCCCAAGGACTACGAGGTGGTGGGGGACTTCTTCTCGAAGGACCCCTACTCCTGCATGGTCCCGGAGAACGACTCCAAGTGGCGCGACTTCGTGAACCACACCTTCATGGAGCTCATTGACAGCGGGAAGTTCTTCGAACTCTACGACAAGTGGTTCGGGGAGCGCGGCGTGGTCCCCTATCCGATGTCGGAGAAGGTCCGCACCTACATGATCATGCAGTCCATGCCGGAGTAGGGCCGAGGCTGACGGCCGGGCGCCGACGCCAGGCCGGCAGGGCATCTACCTCCGCGGATGCCGCCGAATCACGCCTGAAAAGTCCTTGACCGCTCAGAGCCGGTCGTGCTACTCCAGCACAAGCGGGCGCCGGTCGCTCCTTCCTCTCCCTCGACGCCGCGAGGACTACAATGACCCAAACTATTGGTTTTATTGGGCTTGGCATCATGGGCCGTCCCATGGCCAAGAACCTTCTCAAGGCTGGATATCCCCTGGTTGTCCACAGCCGGAGCCAGGGGCCGGTTCAGGAACTCGTGGGGGCCGGAGCCAAGGCTGCCTCTTCCCCGAGGGCCGTGGCCGAGCAGGTGGAGATCCTGATCACGATGCTCCCCAATTCCCCGGACGTGGAGCTCGTGGCCCTGGGGAAGAACGGGATCATCGAAGCCGACAACCGACGCCTGCTCTTCGCGGACATGTCCACGATCTCCCCGATCGTGTCTCAGAAGGTGGCAAAAGCGCTGGAACCCCGGGGCATTAGGATGCTCGACGCCCCGGTCTCGGGAGGCGAGAAGGGCGCCATCGAGGGAACGCTCTCCATCATGGTAGGCGGGGAGAAGGCGGTCTTCGACGCCGTGCTCCCGGTCTTTCAGGCGATGGGGAAAACGATCACTCACCTGGGCCCGCTCGGGGCGGGCGGATTCACGAAGCTGGCGAATCAGATCATCGTCGCGGTGAACCTCACCGCGCTCGCCGAGGCCCTGACGCTGGCGGCCAAGGCCGGCCTGGACATCGAGCTGACCCTCAAGGCGCTCGGCGGCGGTCTGGCGGGCAGCCGCTGCCTCGAGCAGAAAACACCCAACTACCTCGCCCACACCTTCAATCCCGGCTTCAAGATTGATCTGCACTACAAGGACCTGGGTCTCATCATGGAGGCGAGCCGAGCGCTCGGCGTTCCGCTCCCGACGACCGCGGTGGTCCAGGAACTGTTCAACGCCCTCCGCCAGAAGGGACGGGGCGGGCTCGACCATTCGGGAGTGATCACGCTCCTGGAAGAGCTGGCCGGGGTCCAGGTGAGGGCGAAGAAGTGAGGGCGAGCGTCGATCGAGCGGGACTGGACTCCCAGGGCCGGGCGCCGGTCATCAAGATCCGCCGAGTCCGAAAGGGCGACCTCTCCAAGGTCAGGGACGTGATCGAGCAGGCTTTCGGCGACTTCTACGAACGCCAGCTCGGCACCCGTCCGCGCCAGGTCTTCGGTGGCGCCCAGTATGTGCATCACCGGTGGCTCATGGAGCCCTGGGGCTGCTTCGTCGCCGAGGAGGGGGACGGGAAGATCGTCGGCGCCGCGGTGGCGGTCATCTGGGGGACCCTGGGGCTCATCGGGCCCGTCGCCGTCCTCACGACCTACCAGAACCAGGACATCGGCCAGCAGCTGATCAAAGCCACCCAAGGATTTTTCGACGAGAACAAGGTCCTTCTTCAGGGGCTGGCGACCTATCCGTCCAGCCCCAAGCACCTCCTCCTCTTCCAGAAATTCGGCTACAAGCCCAAGGGGCTCGTCGCCATCACGTCCAAGCCCCTGGACCGGCGCGAAATCATCCAGGCGACCCAGCCCGGAAAGCCGGCCCTCTCCGTCCGCCGGTTCTCCACGCTCGAGGAGTCGAAGAAGAAAACCATCATGCAGAAGCTCCGGCGTATCACGAACTCGATCTACCGGGGCCTCGATCTGGCCAAGGAAGTGGAGATCGTGGACGGGCTCGCGCTGGGCGACACGCTGCTCTTGGACAAGGGGCGCGAGCTGATCGGCTTCGCCATTTACCACGCCCCCGGGGTCAGCGAAGCGCCCCAGGGCTCCCTCTACGTGAAGTTCCTGGCCATTGACTTCCGCCAGCGGAAGCCCGAGCACTTCCATGCGCTGATGGCCGCCCTCGAGGAGTTCGCCGGGGGGGCGGGGCTCCAGCGGGTGATCGCGCCGGTCTACACGTATTACTGGGGGGTGTACCAGGGCCTTCTGGAGCGGGGGTACTCGATCGATTTCACCATGGTTCGGATGAAGCGGGGCAAGCTCGAGGAGTACGAGCGTCCGACTGACCTGGTGCTGGACGACTGGCGCTGAGACGCCTCATGGGCCTGCTGAGGGGATTGATTGCAGCAGCGCTCTTTCTTCCCGCCGTGCTCGCCGGCATGCCCCGCCTCGCCGCGGCGCACGCGCTGGTTCTGGAGTCCTCCCCTCGATCCGACGAGATCGTCACCGTTTCCCCTCAGCGGATCTTCCTCCGCTTTAACAGTCGTCTCGAGAAGGCGCTCTCCCGCATCACCCTGATAGGCCCCGCGGGTCGCCCCGTCCCGCTCCCAGTGGCGGCTCCTGACCTCCCCCCGAACTACCTGGTTGT
>JACQCL010000174.1 GCA_016201645.1 Candidatus Rokuibacteriota bacterium | reverse complement strand
CGGCGAGGGCTGAAGCAGCCGAGCCACCGAAGGGAAAGATCCCCGATAAGCCGTACAAACTCGGCCACATGACGTTCTTCACCGGCCCGGGGGCGGTGCTCGGGGAACCCTCGTACAAGGGCCACATCCTGGCGGCTGAGGAGATCAACGCTCAGGGCGGTCTCTTGGGGAAGCGAAAGATCGAGACGCTCAAGGCAGACGAGGCGGCGGGCACCGACGCCAACGTCAAAGAACTCAGGCGGATGAAGCTGTCGGAGAAGATCGACCTCATGACCGGCGTCATCTCGAGCGGAAACACACCAGCCCTCGGGCCCGTCGCCGAAGAGCTGAAGCTATTCACGATCTTCGTCGATGGCTGCACGGACTTCCTCTTCGACAAGGCGGTCCCCAATCCTCATTACATCTTCCGCATGACCAACATCCAGTCGGCTGACGGCGTGACCGCGGCGGTCGCCACCGCTATGACCTGGCCCCAGGTGAGGAAGATCGCCCACATCCACCCCGACTACTCCTACGGGAGGAATCTCTTCGATCACTTCAACGTGGCGATCAACAAGCTGGTCCCCGGTACCCAGATCGTCTATCAAGGGTGGCCGAAGCTGGGGACGACCGACTTCACCTCCCACATCACGGCGGCGATGGCCGCCAAGCCCGACCTCCTCATGACAGGACTGTGGGGAGGCGACTACATCGCGTTCTACAAGCAGGCGCTCCGATACGATATGTTCAAGAAGATGAAGGTCACGACGACGGTCGCCTTCGCCGTGGCCCCGCACGCGATCGGAAAGGACCACCCCGAGGGCATCATCGCGGGAGTCCACGCCAACTACTACTTCAACAACCCGCCGCAAGGTCGCTGGCCGCTGAACGACGCCTTCGTCAAGAAGTACTACGACCGGTGGAAGGAGTATCCGGCCTTCGAGGCGGAGGGCGCGTACGTCACGCTGTATATGCTGAAGCTCGCTATCGAGAGGGCAAACAAGTTGACCGGCGGGTGGCCCGACGATGAAGCGATCATCAGCCAGCTCGAAGGTCTGTCTATGGCGGGTCCTGCCGGCTACATCCAGATCCGCGCCGATAACCATCAGGCCTACAAGGATGCCGTGATCGGGTTCAGCGTCAACTCCCCGGAGTACCCGTTCCAGATTCTCGATCCGAAGCGAATGATCACGATCCCGATCCGGAACATCACGGCGCCTCCGGGGTGGCCGAAGGGAGAGCCGACATCCACGTACACGTGGATCGAGAAGACCTGGCCGAAGGTGTCCTAAGGAAACAACTGATCCAACCTAGACGACCTGCCCCCCGGGGGCTGCCAAATCAACCCGAGGGGCAGGTCGTTCTCCGCGAACAGAGCAGAGGGACAAGAAGGGTCGATTTCCACTAGAATAGTGTCTGTGAGCGTCAAGCTTCCGGTCCGCCTGAGTGCTCTCCTGCTCGTCCTCAGCGCCGCGCTGGCCGGAGCCGCATCCTCGGTTCTCCCCGCGGAGTGGCTACTCGACCAGGTCAAGATCCTCTCGGCGCCGGAGATGGAGGGGCGGGCCTCCGGCACTCCCGGCGCGGATCGGGCGGCCCGGCACATCGCGAAGGTTTTTCAGGAGGCCGGCCTCCGCCCGTGCTGCGGCGGTGAGGGGTACCTCCAACCGTTCGAGGTCGTCACCGGAACCCGGCTCGGCACGCCGAATAGCCTGACGCTCCTGGCCCCGTCGCGTCGCGACTTCGCGATCGGACGCGATTTCACGCCTCTCGCGGTCTCCTCCGACGGGAGCGCCGAAGGCAAGGTGCTTTTCGTCGGCTACGGGATCACCTCAACCAACCTGCACTACGACGACTACGCGGCCCTCGACGCCAGAGGGAAAATCGTGCTCGCCATGACCGGGGATCCCGGCGCCGCGGACCCGGCCAGCCCCTTCCGCCAACCCGAGGCCTACCACTACGCCGAGCGGAGCCACAAGATCATCAACGCCCGGGAGCACGGTGCCCGCGCCGTCATCCTGGTCACCCAGCCGGGCGCGGAGCGCGAGACACTGCCGGTCTTGAGCGGGATCAGCCATCCTTGGGGGATCCAGGCCGTCTTCGTCACCCGGGCCGTCGCCGACGCGCTCCTCGCCCCGTCGGGAAAACAGCTGGCCGCGCTCCGGGAGCGCATCGACCGCGACCTCACTCCGCAATCATTCCCGCTTCCCGGCGTCCAGGTGAAGATTGAAGTCGCGCTCGTCCGCGACCGCGGCACGACGGCGAACGTGATCGGCATCCTGCCGGGCAGGGACCCGCGGCTCAAGGATGAGAGCATCGTGATCGGGGCTCATTACGACCATCTCGGACGCGGCGGGGAGGGCTCGCTGGCTCCCGACGAGATCGGGAAAATCCACCCCGGCGCCGACGACAACGCGTCGGGCACCACGGGGGTGATGGCCCTGGCGCGCACGTTCGCGGCCCGCGGAGCCCTGCCGCGCACGCTGATCTTCGTCGGCTTCGCGGGCGAGGAGCTGGGGCTCCTGGGCTCCTCCCACTACGCGGAGCAGCCGATCGCGGCGCTCGACAAAACGGTGCTCATGCTCAACATGGACATGATCGGGCGCCTCAAAGACGACAGGCTCTACGTGTTTGGCGTTGACAGCGGGACGGGGCTCCGCGAGCTCGTCGCCCGCGCGGCCGACGGCCTCCCGCTGAAACTCCAGCTGCGCGGCGATCCCTTCTCCCCGTCCGACCACACCCCCTTCTACATCCATGAACGGCCCGTGCTGTTCCTCTTTACCGGGGCTCATGCGGACTACCATAAGCCGGGGGACACCTGGGAGAAGATCAACCCCCAGGGGATGGCGACGGTCCTCACCTTGGCGGCCCGCATTGTCAAGCGAGTGGGAAGCTCGACTGCTCCGCCCGCCTACGTGAAGGTGGCTCCGGCGGCGGCGCGCGGGCGAGCCGGCTACGGACCGTTCTTCGGCGTGGTCCCCGACTTCGGCGAGGGGGAACGCCCGGGCGTCAGACTGAGCGGTGTCAGGCCGGGGAGCCCCGCGGACAGGGCGGGCGTGAAAGAGGGAGACATCATCGTTCGCTTTGCCGGGGTTGAGGTGAAGACGCTGGAGGACTTGACCTTTGCCCTCAGGTCGCGCCGGAGCGGAGACAAGGTGGAGGTGATCTTGCTCCGCGATGGGAAGGAAGTCTCCACCGAGGCCACGCTGGAGCAACGCCGATGATGGACCGGGGCCAGACCCTTCCCGACACGCTTATTGAGCTCATGAGCTGGCGCAACCGCACGAGTTCCGACTGGACCTACTTCACGCTCCTCGGCCAGGAGGTCAGCTACGGCCAGCTCTGGCAGTCGAGCCTCGCCTACGCGGGGGGCCTCGCCCGGGCCGGGATCGGCCGGGGAGACAAAGTCTGCCTCGTCTTCCCCACCTGCGCCGAGTTCTTCTATACCTTCTTCGGCATCATGCACCTGGGGGCGGTGCCCGTGCCGCTCTACCCCACCCTCGGCGCCGAGGCGATGGCCAACATGTTCCGGAACTCGGAGGCCACGGCGGTCGTCACGATTGACTGGTTCCGGGAGAACGTGGAGGCCGCGCGCGCGGGCGCCGCCAACGTCAAGCGCTTCCTCTCCCCGGCAGACCTCGAGGGGATGGAACCGCCCCGGGCGCTCCCCACGGCTCGAGCCGAGGACGTTTCGTTCATTCAGTACACCTCGGGGAGCACGAGCCAGCCGCGGGGCGTCGTCCTTTCGCATTACAACGTGATGGCGACGATGGCCTTCATGGCCGAGGCTGCCGGCGTGACCTCGCGCGACACGGTCGTGAGCTGGCTCCCGCTCTACCACGACATGGGGCTGATCGGCTGCTCCTTCACGCCGCCGCTGGTCGGGGCCCGGCTGATCCTCCTCCCTCCCGATCTCAGGAACCCACGCCACTGGCTGGAGATGATGACGGCCGAGCGCGCGACGTTCAGCGTGTCGCCGGATTTCGGCTATCGCAACTGCGTGCGCAACGTGAAAGATGTCGGCGGGCTGGACCTCTCGAACCTCAAGATGGCGCTCTCGGGGGCCGAGCCGGTCCGCCTCAGCACCATCCACGCCTTCGAGGAGAAGTTCGGGCTCAAGGACGTCATGGCGCCGTGCTACGGGCTGGCGGAGGCGACGCTCGCGGTGGCGGTCTGGCAGCGAGGAGAGCCGATCCGATTCGACCCGTCGGGGCGGTACCTCTCGGTCGGGAAGCCCTGCCGGGGCGTCTCGGTCAAGATCGTTCACGGCGAGGTGGACCTTCCGCCCGGCCATGAGGGGGAGATCCTGGTGAAGAGCCCTGGCGTGATGCAGGGCTACTACAACAACGCCGAGTTGACGCGCCAGGTGCTGACGCCGGACGGCTGGCTCAGGACCGGGGACCTAGGATTGCTCGACGCCCAGGGATACCTCTCTATCACCGGGCGGATCAAGGACCTGATCATCATCGCGGGCGAGAACATCGGCCCGGCCGAAGTCGAAGAGCTAGCCGATGAGGTGGCGGGCATCCGGTATTCGGCGGCTGTCGGGATCGACAGCGAGCGGCTCGGCACCCAGCGCCTCTACGTCATAGCCGAGGTCCGCGACGCGAACGCCGACCATGAGACGTTCTCCCGGCTTGCGCGGGAGATCGTCCAGCGCGTCCACCAGGGCCGCGGCCACCGCCCGGCGCGAGTACTTCTCGTCAAACCTCAGACCATTCCCAAGACCTCCAGCGGCAAGATCCAGCGCTCGCGCCTATCGCAGATGATCCAGGCCGGCGAGCTCCACGACCAGATCCTCCACCCCACCGGCATGCATAAAGACTAAGCCGGTGGGGTGCTCGGGAGGACGCAGAAGCCCTGAGATTCGACACCCAGGGCGGTGTTGAACTTGCTCCGGAAGTTCTCCAGCGCGATGGCTGCCGCCAGCTCCACGGTTTCCGCCTCTGAAAAGTGGCGACGAACCCGCGAGAACAACCCGTCGTCCACCTTCTCACCCGTGATCGTCATCCGCTCGGCGAACTCGAGAGCCACCCGCTCGCGCTCGGAGAACAGCGGGTTTTCCTTAAACTGAGGAACCGCCTGAATTTTCTCTGCCGTCGCCCCCGCCTGCATCCCACGGGATGCGTTGATGTCAATTCAGAAGGGGCAGCCGTTGATCAGCGCGACCCTCAGGTACACCAGATTACGAAGCTGAGCATCCAGGAGTCCCGACCGCTCGATTGAGGCCGACAGGTTCTTGGCCGCCTGGAGGATGGGCGGGCAGTGAGCAAGGACTTTCGTAGTGTTGAAGAGACGTCCGAAGGCCTTCCGCTCTTTGGCGAAGATCTCCCAGAGAACAGGATCACCCCCGTCGCTCTCGATCTCTGTCACTCGCGGCATGGGTCCCTCCGTCAATTCGCCATAGCGTCGGCAAGAGGACGGCACACCTTGCACGGGCGGTAGCCCACCGATCGCGCGTCGGCCACCGAGGCGAAGATCACGCGGTTTTCCGGACTCATGTGCCGTCCATGAACGCACCCAACGCGACAGACGATGCGGGTGGTGGTGCAACCTTGAAGCACCGGCGTGCTTCGCTCGAGAGCGAGGAGGCCGTCCTTGACCCGAGTACCGAAGAGGTAGCCTCCCACGCCCCCGTCGCTCCTGAGCACCCGGTGGCACGGCACGAGGAGCGGCACGGGATTCCGGCCGAGCGCCGTCCCGACCGCGCGGACGGCCTGCCGATGGCCGATCTGGCGCGCGATCCACGCATACGAGCGCACCTCGCCGAACGGGATACGTCGGGCGGTTTCAAGGACGTCCCGCTGGAACGGGGCCACCGCCGATAGATCAACCGGCACCGAGAAGAAAGTCCGCTTCCCCTCCAGGTATTCGGCCAGTTCCACCCTGGCCTGCTCAACCAGGCGCCGGGCCTTTGTGGAAGAAGGAGACGCGAGCGACTCGGCCCGGATGAGGCACACGCCCCGATCGGTGGCGGTGATCTGGATCTCGTCCAACAGCTCGAGACCTTTACCGCCGGCGTGACGGGCGCGCTCCACAATCCGTGAGGCCAGCTTTCCGGGAGCCCGGTCCACCTTGAAATGAGCGGCCAGCAGCTCGTCCAAGCGATCCATGGTCTGTCTCCTCACCGAAGGACCTTGCGGAGAATGGCTTTGCCCCGCGCCAGTTGGCTCTTGACGGTGTTGATCGAAATGCCGCGGACCCTGGCGAGCTCACCGTACGACAACCCGTCCACATATCTCAACGTAAGAAGCATCCGCGCCTCCGTGGGGACCCGTTCCAACGCGCGCCGAAAATCCAGGTGCTGTACTGGCTTATCCGTTGGCCCTTCATCGGGAGGGCGAACTGCCGAGCCGACAATCCTTCGTCTGCGCAACTCGTCAACGCAGACGTTCGTCAGGATCCGGTAGAGCCATGTCGAGACCTGCCAGCGCGGCTCGTAGTGGTCTGACTTCAAGTAGCAGTTGAGAAAAGCCCGCTGGACGGCGTCCTCAGCGTCCGCCCGATTGCCCAGGAGCCGGTGGGCCACCGTGAAGAGGCGATCCTGGTAGTGGCCGACGAGAGCCGCAAAGGCGGCCTGATCACCCCGCCTCACCCGCTCCATCAACGCGCCGTCGTCAGGGCCCATGAGGATCTTTCACCAGATATACGTGGGCGACGCGCCGAACGGGTGGAAACCCTCACCCCAACCCTTTCCCTGAGAGGGAGAGGGACAGGGTGAGGGGGACGCTACATCTTGACGCCGGCCTTGTTCCAGTCGTCCAGGAACTTCTTGAGGCCGATGTCGGTCAGCGGGTGCTTCATGAGCTGCTCGAGGACGGCGAACGGCATGGTCGCGATGTGGGCGCCCGCCAGGGCCGCGTCCACGACGTGGAGGGGGTTCCTGATGGAGGCGGCGAGCACCTGGGTCTGGAACCCGTAGTTGCTGTAGATCTTGACGATCTGGCGGATCAGGTCCATGCCGACGTGGGAGATGTCGTCGAGGCGACCCAGGAAGGGGCTGATGTACGAAGCACCGGCTTTGGCCGAGAGGAGCGCTTGGGTGGCGGAAAAGCAGAGCGTCTGGTTGACCTTGATCCCCTCCCGCGTGAGCCGTCTGACGGCCTTCAGACCATCTTTCGTGAGCGGACACTTGACCACGACGTTGGGGGCGATCTGGGCCAGCTCCTTCCCCTCCTTGACCATCCCCTCCTCGTCCGTGGCCACCACCTCCAGGCTGACCGGCCCGGGGACGATCGAGCAGATCTCCTCCACCAAAGGGCGGAAGGGGCGCTTCTCCTTGGCGATCAGAGACGGGTTGGTCGTACAGCCGTCCAGGATCCCCATCGCCACTCCTTCCTTCAGCTCGCTGATATTGGCCGTGTCCAGAAAGATCTTCATCTGTGTCTCCTTCAGGCGCGTTCGATGCTGACCGTCGTGCCTGTGCGGACTTTCTTGAAGACCTTCGGGTCGCCGACGATTCGACCGAAGACGTTCACCGGACTGGCGGGACGGATTTCCTGCCCGTGGCTGGTTGGAGTGGGACCAAAGAAGATGCAGAACGCATTGCCGGGAGGCCAGTAGCCGAGATCACCCAGCTCAACAACTTCTTTGGGGGTTTCCTCTTTCAGATGAACGGGGATCGCGAAGTAGATTTCGTCTCCCCACGTCTCCGCCTTCGCCGTGAGCGGGAGGGCGTCCCAGATGGCGTGAGCGGTCTTCGATCCGTCCAGCTTCGCCTCGGCCTGGACCGACCCCGCCGTTATCCGGATTTTCCGTTCCGCCATCAGGGCCAGCGTAGTCCTCCGACGGGGACCTGTCAAGAAATCAGCGACCGAGGCGGCGCCGGTACGCCGAGAGGCGCTCCTTGACCGCGGGCTGGGAGGGGATGGCGGCGATCCCAGCGCCCTCCACGTGGAGCGCGGCGGCGCAGGCGGCGAACGCGGCGGCCTCCCAGGGACTCCCCTCCCGCTGATACTGGATCATGAAGGCCGCGGCGAACACATCCCCGGCGCCTGTTGGGTCAACTTCGTCGGCAGGATCAGCCTCGATGAAGTGGCGCTCGCCACTGACGAAGAGGACCGCCCCCCGGCGTCCGAGTGTGATCACCCCGAACGGGATCTGCTGGAACCACTCCATGACCTCTTCCTCGAAAGGCCCCATATCTTCCTGGCTCAGGAAGACCGCCTGGACGTGGGGAAGCACCAGCGGGGCATCCTCCCAGAGCGCGGGGCTGATCGCGCCGCCGGCCCCCCGCGCGCGCATCCACCCCTGCACCGCGGCCCCGACCGCCCCTTCGGAAAACTCCGCGGCGAGGTACGGCTCCACCTCGTTGGCGTCAGGGCAGAGCAGCGCGAGGTCCGCCGTCTTCCATTCGAGGGGGAGATGGCCGACCTCGAGGTCGGTGGCGCGGGCCAAGAGAGTGAGCGCGCGCCCCTCCCCGGCCGTCTCGTGCCGGAACACCGTCGTCTGGGAGGCCGGGACATGGACGACCTGAAAGTCGGGGGGAAAGAGGTCCCGGGGAAAATCAGGGCCGAAGCTGGTCAGGAGGCCGACGGAGCAGCCCAGGCGGTGGGCGGTGAGCGCCGCATAGAGAGCCGTGCCGCCGGGCCGGACGGCGCCGCCGATGTGATCGAGTGTGACATGCCCGACGGCCACGAACTCCGGCACTGCTCTCGGGGCTACTTCCACGTGCGCTCGTCGATAATCTTCTTGGCGCCCTCGGGAATCGAACCCCGAGGCACCACCTCCACCTGACCTCGGAGCTTCATGATCTCCCTGACAGCCGCTTCGAGCGCCGGAGCGATGGCGCCGGCCGCAGCGCCCTCCGCCAGCTCCACCCTGAACGTCAGGACATCCTGATGGTCCTTCCGCGTGACGATCACCTGGTGACGCGCGATGCCCGCGACCCTGGCGGCGGCCTCATCCACCTGGCGGGGATGAATGAACATCCCGCGCACCTTGGTGACCTCGTCGGCGCGTCCCCGCCAGCCGAGCATCCGGGCCGAGGTCCTCCCGCAGGGACATCG
>JACQCL010000044.1 GCA_016201645.1 Candidatus Rokuibacteriota bacterium | reverse complement strand
GGGCGGGCTCTACGCCCGGCTCTGGCGCATCCAGCAGCTTGAAGACGAGATCGCCCATGCCTAAGCACGGCGCAGAGCGCCCAGCCGACCCCCAAGACGACGAGATCCTGGGTAAGGCCTACGACTCCCGGCTTCTCGCCCGGGTCTGGGAGGTCACGCGCCCCTACCGGCTGGTGGTCCTCGTCTCCGCCTTTCTGTTCCTCCCGATCGCCGCGCTTGAACTGCTCCAGCCCTACCTGATCAAGGTCGCCATCGACGCTCATATCCTGGTCGGTGACTGGCCCGGGCTCACGCACGTCGCCGCCGCGTTTCTCCTCGCACTCGCCGGCCTCTACGCGCTTCGCATGCTCCAGAGCTACCTGATGAACCTGACCGGTCAGCGCGTCATGCACGACCTCCGCCACCGGCTCTTCGCCCATACGCAGCGACTGGAAGCCGCCTTCTTCGATCGAAATCCCGTCGGCAGGCTCATGACGCGCATTCTCAACGACGTCGAGGCCGTCAGCGAGATGTTCGGGAGCGGGGTCGTGGCGATCCTCGGCGATCTCGTGACTCTCTTCGGCGTCGTGGCGGTCATGCTCGCCATGAACTGGAAGCTGGCGCTCGTTACGTTCGCGCTGGTCCCGTTCCTGTTCGCCGCTGCGGCCTACTTTCGCCGGCAGGCGCGCCTCGCCTACCGGGCGCTCCGCACCCGGCTGGCCCGCCTCAACGCCTTCCTCCAGGAGAGCCTCCAGGGGATGACCGTCATCCAGCTCTTCGCCCGGGAGCGCGAAGAGCGCCAGATCTTCGAGTCGCTGAGCCTGGACTACCGGCGGGCCCAGTTCCGCTCCACCGTGTACGACGCCTCGCTCTACGCCGTCGTGGAGGCCATCGGGTCGGCCGCCGTCGCGCTTCTCCTCTGGTACGGCGGTGGGCAGATCTGGGACGGCCTGCTCACCTTCGGGGGGTTGGTCGCGTTCATCGAATACACGAACCGGTTTTCCCTGCCCATCAGGGACCTCGGCCAAAAGTACGCGGTCATGCAGTCGGCGATGGCGTCTTCCGAGCGCATTTTCGGCCTGCTCGATCGCGAGCCGGCCTTGAGGTCAGGGGACGCGGCGCGTCGCCCTGAGAGCCGCTCGCGGGCCCGTTCCTCGATCATCCAGTTCCGGAACGTCTGCTTCGCCTACGAGGGCCCAGAGTGGGTGCTGAGCGATTGTTCGTTCGAGGTGAGCGCCGGAGAGTGCGTGGCCCTGGTCGGCGTGACGGGCGCCGGGAAGAGCACGATTGCGCGTCTCTTGAACCGCTCCTACGACGTCCACGGCGGCCGGGTGCTGGTGGACGGGGTGGATGTCCGGGAATGGGAGCTCACCGCGCTCCGACGGTACGTGGGCCTGATTCCGCAGGACGTCTTCCTGTTCGCGGGGAGCGTGGAGGCCAACCTCCGGCTGGGGGCCGACGGCGTCGTGAGCCGCCAGGCTCTCGAGCGGGCTGCCACCGTAGCCAACGCCCGAGGCTTCATCGCTTCCCTCCCGGGGGGGTTCGGCTATCACATCAGGGAACGGGGTGCGAACCTCTCGCAAGGACAGCGCCAGCTGCTGGCCATCGCCCGCGCCCTGGTGTACAATCCGGCCGTTTTGGTCTTCGACGAGGCGACCTCCAGCGTGGATGCCGAGTCCGAAGCCCTGGTTCAGGACGCGATGGGGAGGCTGCTCAGCGGGCGCACAAGCCTCGTGATCGCCCACCGTCTCTCCACCGTGAAGATGGCGGACCGCATCCTGGTCCTCCACAAAGGTCGGGTGCGGGAGGAGGGAACCCACGCAGAGCTGCTCCGCCGGGGCGGCCTCTACGGGCACCTCTACGAACTGCAGTACGGGAGATAAGCCTTAGAAGCGGCCGTGAGGACGTTCGATCGCGCGGTGTACGCCCTGGCCAGGCAGATCCCCAGGGGCCGAGTGGCCACGTACGGCCAGCTCGCGGCCATTCTGGGCTACCCGCGAGCTGCCCGGGCCGTCGGATATGCCATGAAGCGATGCCCTCACGACATCCCGTGGCAGCGCGTGGTCAACACCCGCGGAGGCATCAGCCTCCGCGCCAACGTTGGCGGGATGGTGACCCAGCGAATCCTGCTCGAACACGAAGGTGTTCCCTTCAGGCGCGGGAGAGTGGACCTCGCGCGGTACCGGTGGACCGGTCCGCGGCGCGGCGTCCGGCTGACTCTGCCAGCCCTCCAACGGCTCTGACGGGCCGAGACGTGAACATCGTCCCCCTGGCAGCCGAGTCCTTGGGCGTACGCTCCATGGCGACCTACGTGGAGTGCGGCCAGACCCGGATCCTGATCGATCCCGGGGCGGCGCTCGGACCGGTCCGCTACAACCTCCCACCGGCCGAGGAGGAGTGGGCGGCCTTCAAGGCCGCCAACGACCGGATCTCGGCTCACGCGAATCACGCTCACATGATCTTCGTGAGCCACTACCACGAAGACCACTTCCGCTACGATCCCGAGCTCTACGCCGGGCGGCAGGTGTGGGCGAAGGACCCCCGGCGCATGATCAACCCCAACCAGGGCCGGCGGGCCGCCCAGCTCTGGAAGGCGATCGCCTCTCGATGCCGCCTGGACTCCGCCGAGGGACGACGCGACGAGTTCCCGGATGTCCGCCTGAGCGTGTCGCCGCCACTGGCCCACGGCGTCGAGGGCACGGGGCTCGGATATGTCGCCGCGCTCACCATCGTGGAGAAGTCCCGGGGATTCCGCTTCGTTCATGCCTCGGACGTTCAGGGCCCGCTGTCCGCGGTCGCGACGGCCTACCTGATCCGCGAGCGCCCGCACCTCCTCTACCTCTCCGGCCCGCCCTCCTACATCGAGCACCAGATCGGCACGCCACGCGTCGAGCAGGGCATCGACAACCTCCTGAGGATCATTGACGCCACGGGCTGCCGGGTCATCATGGATCATCATGCCCTCCGCGACCCCCACCATCGCGAGCGGTTCCGCCGGCTCTGGGAGACCGGGCAGGCGGTGACCGCCGCAGAGCACCTGGGGCGGACCGAGGCGCTGCTCGAGGCGAACCGGAACCTCCTCTGGCAGGATCGGAGAAAACCCCCCGCGAGGGTGGACCGCGGCCGGTTGAAACGCGCACCGGGTTCGGCTATAGTGAAGCGCCGGAGTATCCGGGACCGCGCCAAAGGAGGGACGCACGGATGACCACACAAACTGAAGTGAAGGTGGGGGACCACGCCCCGGACTTCAAGCTTCAGGGGATCGGCGGCAAGGAAGTGACGCTCAGCGAGTTCAAGGGCAAGAAGAACGTCGTCCTCCTCTTCTACGTCCTCGACTGGACCCCGGGCTGAACCAAGGAGATGCCCGCCTTCGAGGCCAGGCTCAAGGACTTCGAGGCGGCGAATACCCAGGTCATGGGTATCAACACCGACAGCATCTACTCCCACGACGCGTGGGCAAAATCGTGTGGCGGGATCAGCTATCCGCTCCTGGGGGACATTCACCGGGAGGTCGTCAAGAAGTACGGGATCTGGTGGCCGGAGCTGAACGCCAACTATCGCGCCACCTACATCGTGGACAAGCAGGGCAAGGTGCGCTTCCTCGAGCGCTACGGCAAGGGGGAGCTCCCCGACCCCGCCAAGATCCTCGCCGAGGTGAAGAAGCTTTAATCACTGGGCGGCCGGGGACGTCCGTCCCCGGCCTCGCCCTTCCCCCACGTCGT
>JACQCL010000178.1 GCA_016201645.1 Candidatus Rokuibacteriota bacterium | reverse complement strand
GATAGGTCGGCGCCATCACGCCGACGACCCACTCCACGGCTCGCCAGAGGAACGGCTCGTCCACGCCGAGCAGCCGCCCGTGCCGCATGGCCCGGCGCATGATCCGCCGCAGCACGTAGCCGCGCCATTCGTTGGAGGGATAGACTCCGTCCGCGATCAGGAAGGTCGTCGCCCGGGCATGGTCCGCAATCACGCGCAGGGAAACGTCGCCGGCCTCGGAGGTCTTGTAAGGTTTCCGCGCGAGCTTCGCCGCCCCGTCGAGGATGGGCCAGATGAGGTCCGTCTCGAAGTTCGAGGACTTGCCCTGCATCACGGCGGCCACCCGCTCGAGGCCCAGCCCCGTGTCAATGGAAGGCTTGGGGAGCGGCGTGAGCGCCCCCCCGGCGTCCCGGTCGAACTGCATGAAGACCAGGTTCCAGATCTCGAGCCAGCGATCGCACTCGCAGGCCGGGCCGAGGCACGGGCGGCCCGCCTGCTCTTCCCCGCAGGGCACGTGGTTCCCCTGATGGTAGTGGACCTCCGAGCATGGCCCGCACGGTCCCGTCTCTCCCATCGCCCAGAAGTTGTCGGCTTCTCCGAGACGCAGAATGCGCTCTTTCGGAAGCCCGGCCACCTTCTGCCAGAGGCCGAAGGCGTCGTCGTCATCGGTGAAGACCGTCGCCCAGAGCCGGTCCCGCGGCAGGCCCAACTCCTTCGTCAGGAATTCCCAGGCGTACTCGACGGCTCCCTTCTTGAAGTAGTCGCCGAAGGAGAAGTTCCCCAGCATCTCGAAGAAGGTGTGATGCCGGGCCGTGCGCCCGACGTTTTCGAGGTCATTGTGCTTGCCACCGGCCCGCACGCACTTCTGGCAGGAGGCCGCGCGCACGTACGGGCGCCGCTCCTCGCCCAGGAAGACGGATTTGAACTGGACCATCCCGGCGTTCGTGAACAGGAGCGTAGGGTCCTGGGCGGGAACTAGTGGCGAAGACGGAACGGGGGTATGGCCGTTTCGGGCGAAGTAGTCGAGGAAGCGCTGTCGGAGCTCGTTGCCGCTCATCGACCCACCCGCAAGGGGTGGGTGCCCGCAAAGGAAGCTCGCCTTTGCTCGCGCTTGCGGTTCACCCTGTTAACCCTCGCTCTCTACACCTAAGAGGTGGCGGAGGACCCGCCGCACGACGTCCCCCGGGTAGCCCCGCCGGAGGAGGTAGTCGCGCAGCTTGGGCGCAGCCCGCTCGGCATTCCGGCGGCGAAGCGCCGGCAGCCGCCGCCGAGCCGCATCGAGTGCCCGCTCCTCCTCCCCTCTCTCGGTGAAGGCCTGGCGCACCGCCGCGTCGGCCAGGTCGCGGGGAATGCCTTTTCGTTGGAGTTCGTCGCGAAGCCTGAGGCTCCCGATGTGCCGGCGGCCGGCCCGCCCGTCGGCCCACTGCTGGGCGAAGGCCCGGTCATCAACGTACCCCTGGGCCTCCAGGGCCACCACCACCTCCTCCGCGATCGCGGGGGGAGCTCCGCGACGCCGAAGTCGCGTCATCAATTCGCGTCGGCTCCAGGGCTTTCGCGAGAGGAGATCATAGGCGACCCGCTTGGCCGCGCCGGCGTCCAGGCTTCTCCGGGGCCGGGACCCAGCGGGAGTGCGGCGGCTACTTTTCCTTCTTGAAGAAGGTGGTCCCACCGGCCGCGGGAGCCCCGGGGATGGTACGCGCCCCGGGCTTCCCCGGATCGTCCGCGCCGACCTCCCACGTCATCTCGGCCGCGGAGAAGATGCCGCGGACCTTCAGGGCGAAGTCGTCCGGGTTGCTCGCAGCCTCGAGCGCGGTCTCCAGGCTGATTTTGTCGTCCCGGTAGAGGGCCAGGAGCGACTGGTCAAAGGTCTGCATCCCGTACTGCGCCTGCCCGGCGGCGATGATCGCGGGGATCTGCGGCGTCTTTTCAGGGTCCCGGACGGACTCGCGGATGAGCCCGGTGCCCACCATGACTTCAACGGCGGGAACTCGGCCCTTTCCCCCGGCCTTGACCACGAGCCGCTGGGAGATGATCCCCGCCATGACGCCGGCCAGCTGCGCCCGGATCTGATCCTCCTGGTGCGGCGGGAAGCTGGCGATAAGCCGGTTGATCGTCTCGGCGGCGTTCAGCGTGTGGAGGGTCGAAAGCACGAGGTGGCCGGTCTCCGCCGCGTGCAGGGCCGTCGCCATGGTCTCGGGGTCACGCATCTCGCCCACCAGGATCACGTCCGGGTCCTGACGGAGTGCGGACCGCAGGGCCTGGGCGAAGTCCGAAGAGTCCTGCCCGATTTCGCGCTGGCTGATCACGCAGGTCTTGTCCTCGTGGAGGAACTCGATCGGGTCCTCGATCGTGATGATGTGGTCGTTTCGGTACCGGTTCATGTAGTCAATCATTGCGGCCTGGGTCGTGGTTTTCCCGGAGCCCGTCACCCCGGTCACCACGATCATCCCGCGGCGCTCCATCGCCAGCTTTTCGAGCGCTTTGGGCAGGTTCAGTTCTTCGAAGGCCGGGATCCTGCTGGGAATCACCCGGAAGGCGCCGTGGACCTCCCCTTTGGCAAGGAAGAGGTTGACCCGGAAGCGGCCCGCGCCCTTGACGTTGTGGGCCAGGTCTTGCTCCCTACCTTCTTCCAGGAGCGCTGTGAGGCGGCTGGGCTTCAAGAGCCGCTTAGCCTGGTCCAGCATGTACTCCTGCGTGACCATCGGCCAGTCCTCCTGGAGCTCCAGGGCCCCGTGGATTCTCAAGATGGGGTAGGAGCCGGGCTTGAAGTGGACGTCGGAGGCCCCGCGTCCCACGCCCTGGCTCAACAGTTCGTCCAAATCCATCGTCTCGCCCTCCGGGTCGTTAATGAGGCGCCGCCACCGCCTTCAACCCGAGGGCGGAGCGCACCTTGGCTTCCAAGTCGGCCAGGACCTTGGGGTTTTCTTTGAGGAACTTCTTTGCGTTCTCACGCCCCTGGCCGATCCGCTCGTTCTGGAAGGTGAACCACGTGCCGGACTTCTCCACCAGCCCTTGCTCCACCGCCTGGTCCAGCACGCTGCCTTCCTTTGAGATCCCCTCACCGTAGATCATGTCGAACTCCGCCTCCCGGAACGGGGGCGAGAGCTTGTTCTTGACCACCTTGACCTTGGTCCGGGCCCCCACCGAGTCGGTGCCCGACTTGATCGCCTCCTGGCGGCGGATGTCCAGGCGGACCGAGGCGTAGAACTTCAGCGCCCGGCCGCCCGGGGTGACCTCCGGGTTCCCAAACATTATTCCGATCTTCTCCCGGATCTGGTTGATAAAGATCACCGCGGTCCCCGAGCGCGAGATCGCCGCCGTGAGCTTCCGGAGCGCCTGGGACATGAGCCGCGCCTGGAGGCCCGGGAGCGAGTCGCCCATGTCCCCGTCCAGCTCGGCGCGCGGCACCAGGGCGGCGACCGAATCCACCACGATCACGTCCACGGCGTTCGAGCGGACCAGGGTCTCGGCGATCTCCAGCGCCTGCTCGCCGGTGTCGGGCTGGGAGATCAGGAGCTCGTCGGTATTGACGCCCAGGTTCTTGGAATAAATCGGATCCAGCGCATGCTCGGCGTCGATAAACGCGGCGATCCCGCCCAGTCGCTGGGCCTCGGCGATGATGTGAAGCCCGAGCGTCGTCTTCCCGGACGACTCGGGGCCGAAAATCTCGCTCACGCGGCCGCGCGGGATCCCGCCGATGCCGAGGGCGACGTCGAGGCCGATCGAACCGGTGGGGATGACCGGGACTTCGTCGAGGGCCCCGCGGGTGCCGAGACGCATGACGGCCCCCTTGCCGAACTGCCGCTCGATCTGGGAGATCGCCAGCTCCAGGGCCTGACGGCGAT
>JACQCL010000172.1 GCA_016201645.1 Candidatus Rokuibacteriota bacterium | reverse complement strand
GGAGGCGCCACATCATGCCGTCGGGGTCTCCGAGGGTGGAGGTGGGGTCCGACCAGAACATCCCCTTGAAGCTCTTCTCGCGGTTCTTCTGGGCCCGGACCGAGTACTCGATGATCTCCACCTTGGCGTTGATCCCGACATCCCGCCACATGGCCACGATCGCTTCGGCCATCGTCTTGTCGTTGGAGACGTAGGCGACGGTCGACTCGATGATCACCTCCTCGTTCTTGTAGCCGGATTTCTTCAGGCGCTCGCGCGCCTCCTTCGGGTTGTAGGCGAGCGGCGGCAGCGAGGGGTCGAAGTGGTTGTCTCCCTTGGCGATGGGGCCGCTCGGCGCGATGCCGCGGCCGCGCCAGAGCTCCTTCACGATCGCGTCCCGGTCGATGGCGAGCGACAGCGCCTGCTTGACGAGCGGGTTGTCGAGAGGAGGGCGCTTGCTGTTGACGGCGAGAACGTAGAGCCCGGCGTAGAGGGCACCCTGAACCTTGGTCGCGGCGTTACCGGCCACCCGCTCGCCGTGATCCGGCGGGAGCTGGGTAATGACATCCACCTCGCCCTTCAGAAGGGCGGCGATCCGCGGCGCCGCCTCGGGAATCGCCCGCACGATCACGCGATCGGTGTCGATTCGCCCGCCCCAGTAATCCGGGTTCGCTTCGAGGACCAGCTTGTCGTCCTTCACCCACGACACGAAGCGCACCGGACCCGTGCCCACCGGCTTCGCGTTGAACGCGTCGTTACCGACGGCCTCCAGGTACTTCTTCGGCACGATCTGGCCGCCGTAGAACGCCAGCCGCGCGGCGAGCAGGGGGTCGGGCTTCTTCGTATGGATGACCAGCGTAAAGGGATCGGGCGCCTCGATCCGCTCGATCGTGCTGAGGGCGGTCGCGACCATCGTCTTGGCGGCGGCATCGTAGGTCCGCTCGATGCTGAACTTGGCATCCGCGGACGTGAACGGATCGCCGTTGTGCCACTTGACGCCCGGGCGGAGCTTGAACCGGTAGGTCGTCTGACCTTCGAGCTTCCAGTCGGTAGCCAGCCCCGGGTAGAGTTTCCCATCGGGATGCCGGCTGACCAGGTTGTCGAAGATGTTGAAGGAGACCCGGATGTCGTTGGAGGACGTGCTGAAGTGAGGGTCGAACTTCGAGATGTCTCCGCCCTGCGCGACCACGAGCTCGCGCTTCTGGGTGGTCTGCGCCTGGGCCGGCTCGCTGAGGACGTGGGGAAGCGCTCCGGCCGCGCCAAGCGCGGTCATCCCCTTGAGGAGTTCACGTCGCGTAAGGTCGAACATAAAGGCACCCCCTTGGTCCAGATCGGCGCGTGATGGCGCCGATTCTAGTAGCTCTCGCAAGGCCTGTCAAGCAACCGCGGGGGGTGCTAGAATCGGCCCGAGATGCCAAGCGCGGACGTCGTCATCATCGGTGGAGGCGCGAGCGGGACCAGCACGGCGTTCCACCTGGCCGCGCTCGGGGTTCCGAACGTCGTGCTGCTCGAGCGACGCTATCTGGCGTCGGGGGCCACGGGGAAGTCGGGGTCGCTGGTCCGGATGCACTACACGAACGAGACCGAATCGCGCCTGGCGTTCGAGAGCCTCAAGATCTTCCAGGACTTCGACGCGGTCGTCGGCGGCCACTGCGGCTTCGAGACCGCGGGCTTCATCCAGATCGTTCCCTCCGGCTACGAACGGGCGCTGGCCCGGAATGTGGAGCGCCAGCGGCAGATCGGCATTGACACGCGGGTGATCTCCAGGGACGAGGTGAGGCGACTGCTTCCCGGCTCTCATGTGGACGACATCGGGGCTGCCGCCCACGAGCCAGGTTCGGGCTTCGCCGACCCTAACGCCACGACGTTTGCTTTCGCTGAGGCCGCGAAGCGCCTGGGCGCGACGCTCAAGCTCTCCTGCGAGGCCACGCGGATCATCACCCAGCACGACCGCGTCGCCGCGGTCGAGACGACCCAGGGGCGCATCGACACGCCGGTGGTCGTCGTCGCGGCCGGCGCCTGGGCAGGGCACCTGCTCCAGCCCCTCGGGCTCGATTTCGGCCTCACCCCGCACCGCGTCCAGATCTCGATCTTCCGCTGGCCGCCCGGCTTCGCGGGCCGCCACCCCGCCGTGATCGACGCCGTGCATCGTCTCTGGTTTCGCCCCGAGGGCCAGGCCTCGACGCTCGCCGGCGTCGAACTCGGGGTCAAGCACGCTGACCCGGACTTGCTGGACGAGGGAGTGGACCCGGGCTATGTGGCCCGTTGCCGGGAAAAGCTCGCGGCGCGCCTGCCCGTCTTCGGTGAGGCGCCGATGCGGGGAGGGTGGGCCGGCCTGATCATGATGAGTCCCGACGGCCGACCGATCATCGACCAGATCCCGTCCGTCCCCGGCTTGTACGGGATGCTCGGGGACTCGGGGACCTCGTTCAAGACGGCGCCGGCGATCGGCAGGTGCCTTGCCGAGTGGATCGTCTATGGCAAGCCGCGCACCGTGGACCTGACCCCCTTCCGGTCAACCCGCTTCGCCGAAGGCCAGCCCTGGCACGACGAGGACAACTACGGGACGGAGCGCCTCACGATCTCCCGGTGAGCATCAGACCAGCTCGAGCATCCGATCAATGGCCCGTCGCGCCTTCCGCGCGATCTCTTCGGGAACCTCGACCCGGGGCGTGAGGGTCTCCAGGGAGCGGATCACTTTGTCAAGGGTGATGGTTTTCATGAAGGCGCAGACGGCGTTGGGGTTGACCGGGTAAAAGGTCCGGTCGGGGAACCGCCTCTGGAGCCGGTGAAGGATCCCGACCTCGGTCCCCACCGCGAACTCCTTCGCGTCCGACGCTTCGACGTGGCGGACCATCCCCTCCGTCGAGAGGAAGGCGGTCCGCTCTTGGGGCAGGGTCCCGTCAAAGACCTTCGCCATGCACGAGCTGACGCAGCCGCACTCCGGGTGGAGGAGCAGCTCCACGTCGGGATGTTCGTCCATGACGCGCGCCACATCGCTGGGCTGGATGGCCAGGTGGACGTGGCAGTAGCCGGGATAGGCGATGATGTTGGCGCGCTTCGTCTGATGGGCCACGACCGCGGTGAGGAACTTGTCGGGCAGGAAGAGGATCTCCCGGTCCTCGGGGATGGCGGCGATCACCTTCTTCGCGTTCGCTGAGGTGCAGCAGTAATCGCTCTCCGCCTTGATCGCGGCTGACGTGTTGATGTAGGAGACCACAACTGCATCCGGGTGCCGGGCCTTGAGGGCCCGGAGCTCATCCACTGTGATGGAGGCCGCCAGGGAGCAGCCGGCGTTCAGATCCGGGAGGAGGACGGTTTTCCCGGGGCAGAGGATCGCGGCGGTCTCGGCCATGAAGTGGACGCCGCAGAAGACGATCACTTGGGCCTGCGCCCGCGCCGCAGTTTGGGACAGCCCCAAGGAGTCCCCCACGAAGTCGCCGATCTCCTGGACCTCGTCCCGCTGGTAGTTGTGCGCCAGGATCAAGGCGTTCCGCTCCGCCTTCAAGCGCCGGATCCGGTCCTGTTTCTCCCGGATCTGCTCACGGGTGTCGAGCACCTGCTCGATCGGCGGGAGGGTGTACCGGGCTTCGAAGGGAATCTTGGTGCTCACTCGATGACCTGACGAAGGTCCAACGCCCGCGGGGAGTGAGTGAGGGCGCCGACGGAGATTGCATCCACCCCACCGGAAGCGTGCTCGCCGACGGTCGCTTCGGAGATTTTCCCGCTGGCCTCCACGAGGACGTCGTCGTACAGCCCTTCCGCCTTGAGGGCCGCGATGATCTGCGCCGCGGCGGCGGGGGCGACGTTGTCGAGCATGATGACACACGGGAGAGGCTCGGCCTCCCCCCGCTGGAGTTCCTGAAACACGCGGGCGGCCGTCAGGGCCCCGGTGAGTCCAGTGACCTCCACCTCCAGGAACGCCGCGTCGGCACGGAGCGACCAGGCCCGCTTGAGAGCGAGGGGGATGGCATCCTCCTCCGAGGCGCTCAAGAGCCTCAGGTGGTTGGTCTTGATCAGGATCGCGTCCCAGAGCCCGAGGCGGTGGGTCCCGCCGCCTCCCAGATGGACAGCCCGTTTGTCGAGCAGCCCCCAGGGAGTCTTCCGGGTCGCGACGACGAAGGTGCCTGGGAAGTGCCGATGTGCCTGCTCCTGGAGACGGCGCGTCGCCGTCGCGATCCCGCTCATCCGCTGGAGGAGGTTCAATCCCACCCGCTCGACAACCAACAGCGTCTTGAGCTCCCCTTCCGCCCGGAGGATCACGTCTCCGGATTCCAGAACGCCGCCGTCGGCCCGACACCGCTCCACGTGGAGGCCGTGATGCTCGTAGAACCAGCAGACTTCCTCCAACCCGGCCAGCACGCCCGGTTCCGCCGCAAGGACCCGGGCCGCCCCGCGCCCGCTGCCCGGGAGAAGAGCCCGGATCGTGAGGTCGGCCGGCTCGAGGTCCGCACGCAGCAACTCTTCCGTGAAGATCGGGACCCACCGGAAGTAGAGGGGGTTCCCGAGGGTCAGCAGCTCCCCTCGAAAGAACGCCTGCTTGAGCCGCGCGATTCTCTCTTTCATGTTTAGAGTCTACCGGACCCTCCGCACCGTGTCTAGTCAGCGGTCACGGCGCCGGCCGACGAGCGAACATCATCGCGCAGGTCAGTGCCAGCACCACCTCGCGGTGCTGGTTCAGAGTTTCGTAGGTTACGCGGATGCTCCCCCGGTCAGGCTTACTGCGTGACGGCGTGACCTCGAGGATCTCCACACGCACCGAGAGAGTGTCGCCCGGCCGGACGGGCTTGAGCCAGCGGAGCTGGTCAACGCCGGGAGAGCCGAGGCTGGCGGCGCCTCTCAAAAAGCCGTCCACGACGAGCCGCATAGCCAGACTCGCCGTGTGCCACCCGCTGGCGATCAAGCCACCGTAGATCGAGCGCTTCGCCGCTTCGCCATCCACATGGAACGGCTGAGGGTCGTAGGCTCGGGCGAAGGCGATGATCTCCTCTCGGGTGACCGTATAGCTGCCGTACTCGCCGACAGGTCCCACGCGCAGATCATCGAGATACAGCTTCGGCGTGCCCGCGTCGACGGTCACGGTCTTCCCTCCCCCGCTCGAACTTTTGGTCAGGACAGGTCAAACAGCAGGAGTTCGGACGGCTTCACAGGATTGATCTCAAGGCTGTCTTCGCCGCTCACGGCGGCCCCGTCACCCGCTTCCAGCGGCGTCCCGCTCAGCAGGGCCCGCCCGCTGATGAGTTGCACCCACGCGTGGCGATCGGCGGCGAGATCGTGCCGCACCCCCTCTCCGGGCTCGAGGAGGGCGGCAAAGAGGTTAGCGTCCTGATGGACGGTGAGCGCCCCGTCCCGTCCGTCCCCCGCCGCGATCAGCCACAGGGTCCCGCGCTTGTCTTCCGACCGGAAGTGGCGCTGCTCGTAGCCCGGCGCGAGGCCGTTCTCCGCGGGAACGATCCAGATCTGGAGGAAATGTACCGGCTCCGTCTCCGACGCGTTGTACTCGCTGTGGGTCACGCCGGTGCCGGCGCTCATTCGCTGGACATCCCCTGGCGCGATGACCGCCCGATGGCCCGTGCTGTCAACATGCGCCAGCGCCCCATTCACCACGTAGGTGAGGATCTCCATGTCCCGGTGGGAGTGCTCGCCGAATCCACGGCCGGGCTGGACCCGGTCCTCGTTGATCACCCTGAGGGCCCGGAAACCCATCTGCCGGGGGTCGTAATAGCGCGCGAATGAGAAGGTATGGCGGGTGTCGAGCCAGCCCTGGTTGGCATGGCCCCGCTCGAGACTCGGCCGAACGTTGATCACGCGAGCCCTCCCTGTGTTTACGATGAATGTGGCGCCCACAGGGATTCCCCCGAGGAGCGGCGGGTGTGGGCAACTGCCCTACCGAGCATCCGGCTCGGCGAGGCCGAAGGGCAGATGAGCGTCGTCGGCCAGCGCGCTCAGTTCGCGATACACCACCTCGCTCAGGGGGATGCCGTTTCGTGACCGTTCGGCGTGACGCCGGAACTCAAGCCCCCCTGCCACAAAGACCTCGTTGACGCCCGCGGCCCGCCTCGAGGACTTGATCTGCCGGACGAGGCGGTCCACCCGTCCCTTGAACTCGTCGAGCGGCATGAAGTGGGCGGGATCGATGGCCATGTACAAGGCGCTGCTGATGAGCGGGTCCTTGCCGAAGACCTTCATGGGCGGGACATCCGTCCCAAAGAGCCCGCCCGAGAGGATCCCGCCCAGCACCTCCACGACCGTCGCGAGGCCGAAGCCCTTGTAGCCCCCCGCCCACTGGAGGAAGCCGTGCAACAGCGCCTCCTCGGGGTCGGTGGTGGGCAGGCCGCTCCGGTCCAGGGCCCACGTCGGCGGAACGGGCATCCCCTTCTTGGCCGCCAGGCGCAGCTTGCCGCCGGCCGCCATCGTGCTGGCCATGTCCAGCACGATGGGCTCCACCTCGCCAGCCGGGAACGCGACGGCGATGGGATTGGTCGCGAGGGTCGGCGTCGTGCCCCCAAACGGCGGCACGATCGCCGGACCATTATTGAGCGCCAGGCCGATGAGCCCCTCCCGCGCGGCCATCATGGGATAAAACCCGACCATCCCCGTGTGCGTGATGTTCCGCGCTGTGACGCACGCAATCCCTGCCCCCTTCGCCTTCTCCATGGCCAGCTGCATGGCGTGCTTCGCCACCACGATGCCGAAGGCGTTATCCCCGTCCAGGGCGGCGATGGAGGGCGTCTCCCGAAGAACCTCCAGCTTGGGCTTGGGGTTCAGGAGCCCGAGCCGAATCATGGAGACATAGCCCGCCACGCGCGTGCTCCCGTGGGACTCGACGCCTCTCAGATCCGCCTCGACGAGCACTTCGGCCACCGTCCCGGCATCCCGTTCCGGCAGCCCGTGCGCCGTCAAGAGTCGGGCGATGAACGCCCTGAGCGTCTCCGGCCTCACAGCGATCACGCGTCCGGACTCTTCCACGGGGCCCTCCCCAAGGTTGCTGCGGATTGTAACAACTTTCAGGAGGGAGCGGGACCGGAATCTCGGTCCGGAGAGGGCGACGGGGAGCGGCGGAGAGCGCCAGCTAGCGATTTCTCCCGAGGAACTCGACGACGGCATTGACCCAGGAGGGCGAGATACGCAGCCCGATCAAACTGCCGTAATACAGGCTCGCCGCCAGTTCGCCCAATTCCAGCGAGCCATCAGCCGGCAGACTCACTCCATGGTTGACCAAGTAGAAGACCAGCCAGCACTTGAAGAGGGTTTTCAGCGGGTCGAGCCTCACCACCGCTTCCTCCCGAGATCGAATCTGGGCTGCTTGGTTCTATTGACGAGAGCATGGGCTCAGACGTTTACGGTAAACGCTCAGGCCGCTGGTCCGTCTATCCCGGCAGAGGCGAAGCTCCGATGAGACTGAACGGCATGGTGCACATGATCCGGCACAAGGATGCCACCTACCGGGTGACCTACACCCCGGTAGGGGTGCCTCCCGCCTCCTGCCCAAGCCGCATCTTCCCAGATTGGGCGGAGCTGGAGAGATTCCTTGCTGGGCCTCTCCGCGTTGAATGGCGGGAGATCCTGACTGCGCTGGAGGCGCTTTGCCGGAACGGCAATTACTGCATCTACGAGGTCAGGCTGTCGGAAGCGGAGATTCAGGAGCACGGATTCGGTTCAGCCGGGACGCTCTCCGGTCTCCACGTTACCGAAGCGGCTTGAACCTCACGAGGAAATACGAGACGTTGGGTCCGACCTGCTCGACGGTCTTCTCGAGGATCTGAATCTTCCCCCGGCGCGCGGCAGACACAATTTGCTTGATATCAATCGCAAACTGCTCGGCGGTGGACGAAGGCTCGTATCGTCTCCGGCACGTGAAGCTCCCGTCCTGGTTGAACGTCACGGTATGGCTCACCCGCTGGATCTGGTTCTGGAGTTTCTGGACTTCTTGGAAGTCTAGGTGCGTGGCGGGCCTCGACGGTCAGCACGCGAAGTGCTTGTCTTGGGGCTGGTAGTTCTTCAGCTTGTAGGTCCGGGCGAAATCGTCCTCCCAGATCTCCAGCGGAAGCCGGCCCAGCCGCTCTTTCCCATCGAAGGCCACGACCACCGCGCGCTTGACGAACTCCTGGGTGCCCATCCGCCTGGCGAGGAAGTCGCGAACAGTCTTCTTGTCAACGAATACGCCGAGCGTCTCGGCCTTCTCCTCGTCGGCGACCCGCCCGTTCGGTTTGACCCAGGTGAGAATCACCGAATAACCCGTCAAGAGGGGACTGGCGAAGATCTCAGGGTCGGCCGAGAGGTGCCGGAGGAGGTCCACGCCGTGCCGGGAAAACATGGCGGAGGCGCGCCGCGCCGGGGAGAGCGCGGTGAATTCGGGGGTGATCTGCTGGTCCACCCAGACCCAGATGTTCAGGTATCGGTCGTCAGCGGCGACTCCGACGGGGCGCGTGAAGCCCAGCCCCCGCTGTCGCACCTCGAGCCACGGCCGGCAGTGATAGACCCGGTCGTAGATCTGATGCAGTTGGCTTCCGAACGTCGTGGCGAGGGTCCTCCCCTTCTGGGTGGTGTATTTGTCGAGGGCCATAATGGCCTCTTCGGGAGGGGCCGCAGCCACCTCTCCCACAAGGGCCAGGAGGATCATCCCGAGCAGCAGCGAACGGGCGCCGAGTCCGGCCATCACCGGCCCTTTACCAAGAAGTGGGCTCGGCGGTTCTGGGCCCAGCACTCCTCCTTCTTCTCGGTGCAGAGCGGCCGCTCCTTGCCGTAGCTGATCAGCGTGATCCGGTCCGCCTGGGCTCCCTGGGCGACGAGGTAGGTCATCGTCGCCTTGGCCCGCCGCTCCCCCAGCGCCAGGTTGTAATCGTTGGTGCCGCGCTCGTCGCAGTGCCCCTCGATCAGCATCACGTAGTCCGGGTTGTCCTTCATCCAGGCCGCGCTCGCGTTCAGGATCTCGGCGTCCCCGGGGCGGATGCCGTACTTGTCAAAATCAAAGTGGATGTCGCGGAGCGCGTCAATGGCTGTGAACTCCTGCGGGAGCGGCGGGGTCGCTTCCGCCGCCACGGCGGGGGCCGGCGGCGTTTCGACGGGAGCCGGTTCCGGGGCAGCGGGCGCCACCACCGGGGGCGGCGGCGGGGAGAGCGTCGGAGCTTGCGCTCCCGGCGACGGGGCGGCGGTCGCCGTCATGACGGTCGCCGGTCGCTTCGCGCACCCCACGACGATGAGTGCCAGGATCAGCACGAAAAGAATGAGAGGGAGTTGCCATCTCCGGTGGACCATGATGTTGCTTCCCCCTTTCGGTTCCAAGGGCGGGGTGAAACAGCGTTGGCGGTGCCGGCCGATCTAGAGGCCGAACAGCCGCCGCACGGCGAGCACTCCCTCGTTGACCGCTCGCCCGGCGTGAACCAGCGGAGAGGAAGACCCGGCCCGCAGCCGCAGCGGGATCTCGGCTGTCTGTCCCGAGAGGACGTGAATCTGCCGGACTTCCGCGCCGAATCGAGGGTGGCTCGCCCTGAGACGATAGGAACCCTCCGGCAAGGTGTAGCGCGCCCGGCCGAGGGAGTTTGGGGTCAAGGTTGTGATCAGCGCATTGTGGAGCGTGAGGATTTCAATTGTGGCATCGGAGATAGCCTTCTCCGACTTCGCGTCCTGAACAACCGCCACGACCTCGCCCATCCCGGGGACGGGCTTGAAGAATTGCGTCGCCGAGGCGAGAGCCCCCACGATCGAGACGAGCCCGGCCGCCAGACCGACGATCGTCTGAACCCGGGAGAGCGGTCCGTGCAGCACTGCCCAGGTCCTCCTGAGGAAGGATTCGGACTGCCCGTCCCCTTGAAAGCCTTCAGTCATCCGAGCAACTCCTCCTCTGGCAGGGCGTCCTTTGCCGGGAGCCCCCTTGCCTGATTGCAGACTGAATGCCAGACGTTCGGACCTACCCCGCTGCCTTGCCGATGGATGATAACTAATCGGAAAGTTTGAACAATTCTGAGATGCCCGGGATCCTTACCGGCGCGACCAAGCGTCCACGAGTGACAGTTTGTTCAAGAGGAGTGTCCAAAAACGTTACCCCCTCATGGACTCCCGACCTCGGCGGTGCCACCGCTCCGGGTGGGGAGCCCGAGCAATCTCCTCCTCGCAAGGACCGCCACCTTGGGCCTCCCGAGCGTGGCCGCGATCTCACTGGCCGCGACCTGCTCGAGCCACGCTGCCCTCAGGATCGAGTCCTCGGCTGGTGACCACCGCCGCCGGAGACCCCGATACTCTCGATGAACGGCGCAGAAGAGCCTGTCCGCTACGGCGGGACGAGGGCACTTGACGCACAGCCCAAGCTTCCGGTGGCGTTCCTGGTAGAGACGGGCAGCACGCCGGTGGGCCTCCGGGTAGCTCTTCGAGTTCCCTCTGGCAGTGGACATCCTCGCCACCCCCAACGCCCTTCTCTCAATTTCTCAACCAATGGGATTTTGACCGCACCTTGCCCCGGGCATCGCCCGCGGGCACAACACATCAGAAAGGCTCAGGACACCGGGGGAGAGCGAAACTGAAACGCGAGGAGGGCCGATACAGCGAGGGCCGCGGGCGCGTCGAGCGAAGGGGAACCCCCGACCATCAGCGCAGTCTTGAAGTCCACCAGCAGAGAGGACTCCAGTACGCCGTCCGGGAAAATCGGTGACAGGACGATCTCGTCGTAGTCGTCCCCGTCGTAGACGCCCGCGATCCATATCGGATCGGCAGGGTTTGGATCTGCGAAGGGGATCAGCGCGACCAGGCCGCCGAGCAGGATCAGCACGAGGGAAGATCGGCACATAGCTTCCTCCCCTGAGCGCCGGTCGGTTAGCCTGAAAGGACCCCTTGCTGCTCGTGGAGGATCACAAACGACCGGTAGCGGAGATCGTTGTCAATGCTCGCCTGGCGTCGGCGGTCGGCACGCCGCCGCTCCGATTCGTGCTGCTGGAGGCGCTGCCGCCGTTCTCCACGCCGCCGATCCAAGAGCACCTGGACGTCATCGTCCTCAGCAAAATCCCGGCTCAGATGGTGCCAAAGATCAGGCTGGTTTCGCGCGACGATAAACAGGCATCGCACCTTGCCTGCCGCCTGGGCTTTCAGCGACCCCCTCTGGACTGGCATTCGGGTTCCTCCGGGTTGTGAAGGAGATTCTGTACCGGCGCCCGGCGGCTGTCAAGGCGGTGCTTGACCCCTCCACGCCCTCGGGGCTAGCCTACCCCCACACAAGAGTATTCGAGGAGGATCAATGAAGCGAACCTCGGCAACCTTCGTTCTCGTCCACGGGGCGTGGCATGGCGGGTGGTGTTGGGCGCGAGTCGCACGTCTCCTCCGCGAAACCGGGCACGCCGTCTTTACTCCCACCCTCACGGGCCTGGGCGATCGAGCCCATCTCGCCCATCGTGGCGTCGATCTGGCGCTCCACATTCAGGATGTCCTCGGGCTGCTCGAGATGGAGGAACCGAGACAGGTCATCTTGGTCGGCCACAGTTATGGCGGCATGGTCATAACGGGTGTTGCAGGACGGGGCCCCGCGCGGCTGGCACACCTCGTTTACCTCGACGCGTTCGTGCCGGCCAGCGGCCAGGCGGTGTTCGATCTCCTCCCAGCCCCCATCGTGGGCGAACTTCGTCAAGCCGCCGAGGTGCATGGCGACGGCTGGCGCATTCCTCCCCTCCCGCCCGAGCGGTTTGGCGTCACGAACGCGAAGGACGCGGCCTGGCTGTCCAGGCATCTCGTGCCGCAGCCGATCCGCACGTTCGAGCAGCCGGTCCACGCTCCCGACGGCGCGCGCCTCGAACGCACATACATCCATTGTCGCAGGCCGACGGCGGGACCTTTCGATCAGTTCAGACACTTGAAGGAGGACCGAGCCTGGCGGTTCCACGAGGTGAGGACGGGGCATGATGCGATGGTCACGGTGCCCGGAGAGATCACCAGGCTACTTCTCCGCACCCTGCGCCCGTGACGCCGAAAGAGCTTGACAGGGCCGCTCTAGTGCCTTAAAAGTTAAGGACCTTTAGGTCAGTCGCGATGTGCCGGGGAACCCCACCAGATACAAACGGTGGAGGTCCCTGAAGGGGAATCTTTCGACCGACTTGAAAGGTTCCTAGACCTTCTCCGGCAGGGACCCCCTAGTCTGACCTCTTCCCGAAGGCTCCGTTTTCTCCGTCACATCGGGACTTCGAGGTCCCGGGGGTCTTTCCCGAGCCGAACGCAGAGGAGGCAAGCCATGGGTGAACGCCTCATCGTCATGGGCCGGGCCGACCGCCGCCACCATCCGAGCCCGGAGGGAGATCGCATGAATTCCTGGCTCCTTCCTCACGCCCTCCGGCGACCCGGCGTCGAAGTTGTCCGCAATCCAGAGGCACCGATCGAGGTCATGCTCTCCGGGCTCGTTGGGGCTCTCGAGCGGCGGGCGCGGCGCTGGCGGGCAGCGGCGCTTGTCCTGCTCGTCGGCCTTGTCGTCGGGACCTCGGTAGCGGTGGCCGTCCTAGCCCTCCGGTGGGATTACCAGCGCGCGCGAAGCCTCCAGCTGCTCCGTATCGATCTGGAGGTGACCCAGGCGCGGGCGCGCTGTTGGGAGGGGCTGGCGCGGTATTTGCCTGAGCGTCCACAGGATGTAATTCCAGACGCCAAGAGAAGCGAATGGGTGAGGCAATGCATGACCACTGAACTGGCGCGGCTCAATCCCAGACAGTGAAGGGGGAGAAACCCACCACCTAGGCTCGCTGGCCGTCAAGCTGAGAGTGACATTTCCTTGACACTCTGACACTTTCCTCCCTTCCTGTTTGTCCGCGGTCTCCGCGAAAACCCGCTAACTTCAGCGTTTGTAAAGATTCTCTAAGCGTGGCACCCCGTTTGCTGCCAGCTTGATTCAGGACCTATGAAACGCCGTCACACGGAAAATCAAGGGAGCTTGGCCGTCAGGGCGCAAGCTCGCCGCCGATCTCTCGCGACTGAGGTGGCCGTGAGCATCGGTCGGGCTGTCGACCGCCTGGTCGAATGGGAAGGCAAAATGGTGGCTCTCGACCGGTTCCGGGTGACAGTGAGATTGGAGACAAGGAAACCGCCCCCGCCCGAGGGGTCTAATGTGTGGCTTCAGTTCGGTCCCCGCCAGAGGGAATCTCCCATGCTCTTCGGGGGAATGGTGTGGGCAGTGGATTCCGACGGCTCGATCACGGTTCTTCTGAGCCTGACCACCCGCGAATTCCATACCCTCAAGAGCCTTGTGAACGCGTTGTTGAGCGGAAACCCTGCGCCGGTCCCGCCGCGCCCCATACCTTCAGAGCCGAGGGCAGAGCCGCCAGTCACGCCGGTCTCGCCACGCCCCATGCCCTCAGAGCCGAGACCGGAGCCGGAGGCGCCAGCCACGCCGGTCCCGCTGAGCGCCGAGCCCTCCAACGTGAACGTCGCCCAGCAGGCCGATGCGGCAGCGGCCCGGGGTGACTACGAGGGGGCGTGGAGACTCTACTATCAGGCGCTTCAAGCGACGCCGGAAGACATGTCGCTCTGGTACGGCCTGGGGGTGACGCTGAGCTACCTGAACAAGCGAAAAGAGGCCGAGGAGGCGTTCCAGTACGTGGCGCGCCACGGCCCGCCCGACTCCGAGGAGGTCAGGGTGGCTCGGCAATGGCTCGCGGATGCTCAAGCACTGGCTGAATCGGCGGCCCTCACCGGCGTCGGTGAGCCCGTGCGCGATGCGCGTGACGACAGGGCGGCGGCAACGAGGAAAGAAACGCGCGTCGCGTCCGAACCGCGCCGGGCACCGGTTGAGCCGCCGCGCGCCAAGCCCTCGGAGCCGAGGCCGGTCCCTCAGGCGGAGGCGCGGGTCACGCCGGTCCCGCCGCGCCCCGAGGCCCCAACCGTGAACGTGGCCAGGGAGGCGGAGGCGCTCGCGGCAAGGGGTGATTACGAGGGGGCGTGGAGACTCTACTACAAGGCGCTTCAAGCGGCGCCGGAAGACATCTCGCTCTGGTACGGCCTGGGGGTGACCGCGACCCATCTCAGCCAGAGAAAAGAGAGTGAGGCGACGCCTCAGCGCCTGGCGCCCCGCGCCCAGCCGGATGCCAGGGAGGCCAGCCTGACCCGCCGCGCCCTCATCAGCGCCGGAGCATTGGCTGAATTGGCGGCCCTCACTCGCGTCGCTGAGCCTGCCGGGGATGTGCGAGAAGACAAGGCCGCCGTCAAGGGGAAAGCGGCGCGGCGCGCCTTGGAACCGGGCCGGCCACCGGTGCAGCCGCCGCGCGCCAAGCCCTCGGAGCCGAGGGCGGTCCAGCGGGCGGAGGCACGGGTCACGCAGCGGGACGATGAGCGGGCGCCCGACCGGAGAGCGTCACGCCGTCGAACCGACACCGAAGATCTTGACGATCGGGCGACCGAAAGATCGATCACCAAGGATGAGCGCGAACAGGCGCTGATGGCCTTGATTAAAGAAGGCTACAAGATGCCGCCCGGCAGGACAGAATTGATCGCGAAGGTCATGGAGCTCAGAAACCCAGCAGACAAGGAACGGAGCAGGACCTCGAAGAAGGCCCGCGGACGAACGCGCCCCTGACCGCCGCCTGCCACCTTATAGGCTACGCAGGAAATTGAGGACGTCCTGTTTCTGTGGCTCCGTGAGCGCATTGAAGGGGGAACCGGGCGTCACCCGCGCTCGCGTGGGCCTCAATCGCCTCGAGCAAGTCCTTCGTCCGCCCATCGTGTAAAAGGAAGATGCGCTGACCCAGTCCCCACAAGGGGGCAGTTCGAAACTCATCGGGTCCCGCGCTCCCCTGGACGATGTCATCCGCGAGCCCCGGTCCCACCTTGCCATCGCTGGCAAGGGGAAATACTGGAGGACAGCGAGGTGTCACGACTGTCCGAAACGAGGACAGTCTCCGCTAGTCTAAGTAGTGATCAGATAAGCAAGCTGCCTTGGCACTGGCTTTGCTGCTTCAACGTGGCATGAACCGACTAGGCCTTTTCCCGGAGATACGCTTTCGCCCGAGCCGTCCATGGATGGAACTCATCCTCCCCGTCTATGCGGTCGGTGTGATCCTCCTCTACTACCAGCCGCAGCTGCTCGTGCCCATCCTGGACAGCGTGCCCATGAACGACATTCTCTGGTGGGCTCTCTGGGTGATCATCGGAGCGCTCGGGGGCATCTTGGCGCTCTCAGCCCTCTTTCTCGCGTTCTGCCTCCTCTACTCCCCCGTCTATCTCGTCGGGAACGCCAGGCGGATCGTGGACCCAGGGGTATGGGTCGATTACGGCGAGGTGCGTTTCTAT
>JACQCL010000043.1 GCA_016201645.1 Candidatus Rokuibacteriota bacterium | reverse complement strand
GCGGCCTGGTAGAGCAGATCCCCGTACTGCCCGTCGGAGTAGAGATCCGTGTCGAGGATCCCCGAGCCGTCCTCGGACAGCCGGAGCACGGCGGCCCCGGCCGCGTCCCCGAAGAGGATGCACGTGCTCCGGTCGGTGAAGTCCATGATCCGCGAGAGCGCCTCCGCCCCGATCGTGAGCACGGTCCGGTACTTGCCCGTCTGGACGTACTGCGCGCCGATCGAGAGCGAATAGACGGAACCGGCGCACGCCGTGTACACCTCCGCGGAGCCCACCGTGCCGCAGCCGAGCCGGTGCTGGACCAAGTTCGCGGTGGTGGGAAACAGCATGTCCCCGGTGGTCGTGCCGACCACGATGAAGTCAACGTCCGTGGCCTCCAGGCCCGCCCGCTCGAGTGCCTGCTGGGCCGCGCGCACCGCGAGGTCGGACGCCGCCTCGCCCTCCTCGACGATGTGGCGCTCGCGGACGCCGGTCCGCTGGACGATCCACTCGTCCGAGGTGTCCACCATCTTTTCCAGATCCTTGTTCGTCAGGATCCGCTTCGGCGCGTAGGCCCCGAGGCCCACGATCTTGGCCAGGCTCATTCGCGGCCTCCCTCCCGCCCCTCGCGGGCGAGCATCGCTTCGGCTTCCAGGGCGGTCTTGATGTGCTCGTTCACGTTCAGCTGGACCCACTCCGCCGCCACCCGAATAGCGTTCTTGATCGCCTTCACGGGGGAAGCGCCATGGCAGATGATGGAGGCTCCGTTGATCCCCAGGAGGGGCGCGCCGCCCATCTCGGTGTAATCGATCCGTCTCTTGAACCGGGAAAATGCCGGCGCCGACAGCAGCGCACCTAGCCTGGAAAGGAGGTCGCGGGTCAGCTCCTGCCGGATCATGACCGCCAGCATCTCCGCCAGGCTCTCCGAGATCTTCAGCGCCACGTTCCCCGTGAACCCGTCGGTGACCACCACGTCACACTCACCGTTATAGATGTCCCGGCCCTCGATGTTGCCGATGAAGTTCAGCGAGGACACGCGGAGCTCCTCGAAGGCCTCCCGCTCCAGATCTGTTCCCTTCCCCTCCTCCTCGCCGACGGAGAGAAGCCCGACGCGCGGGTTGGGCTTGCCCAGAATGTCCCGGGCATAAACGTGCCCCATGACCGCGAACTGGATGATCTGGCGCGGCTTGGGATCCAGGGTGGCGCCGGCGTCGATGAGCACCGTGTAGCCGGTGAGACTCGGCAGGACGACGGCGATGGCCGGGCGGTCCACGCCGGGGAGCACTCCGAGAACGTGCATCGCGATGGCCATGGCCGCGCCCGTGTTGCCGGCGGACACGAAGGCGGCAGCCTCCCCTTCCCTGACCAGCTCCGCCGCCACTCTGAGCGAGGAGTCGCGCTTGCGTCTGAGCGCCTGCGAAGGCGCTTCGGCCATGCCGACGACCTGCGACGCATGCCGGATGCCGAGCGGCAGGCCGGAGGCGCCGAGCCGGGAGATCTCTCGCTCAATGGCGCTCTTGTCGCCGACGAGGGTGACGGCGGCGCGATACTCGCGGGCAGCCGCCACGGATCCCTCGACGACCACGGCGGGACCGTAGTCTCCCCCCATGGCGTCCACGGCGATCTTCATGTGGTCTGGTCTCCGAGAGGGCTCGAAGCCCGGGGGATCGGCGTCGAACTACGCCCCTTCGACGGACAGAATCTCCCGCCCCTTATAGTAGCCACAGTGGGGACAGACCCGATGGGGCAGCTTTGTCTCGCGGCATTGGGGGCAGACCGAGAGCGTGGGGGCTGGCAGCTTGTAGTGGGTCCGGCGCTTTCGGCCGCGGGCTTTGGAATGTCGTCGCTTTGGAAGGGCCATGACGCGTTCGCTCCTATCGAGAGGAAAGTCGCACCGCAAGGTCTTTGAGGGCGGCCAGCCGCGGATCGGGCACCCGCACCTCGCACGTGCAGGAGGTGATGTTGCGGTTGCCACCGCAGACGGGACAGAGCCCTCGGCAGTCTCCGCGGCAGAGGGGCTTCATCGGCAGCCCCAGCTCCGTCTCGGTTTGGACCACCCGGTTCAGGTCGAGGAGATCATCGGCGTAGAAATCCACTTCGAGATCGTCGGCAGTGAGTTCAACTTCCTCATCCCGGCCCACCGGACGCGGGCAGAAGCGGGTGTCCACGTCCGCGCTCACCGTAAAGGCGAACTG
Organism: Candidatus Rokuibacteriota bacterium; assembly: GCA_016201645.1. Taxonomy (GTDB): domain Bacteria; phylum Methylomirabilota; class Methylomirabilia; order Rokubacteriales; family CSP1-6; genus JACQCL01. The sequence continues at coordinate 2,848 of JACQCL010000043.1, read as the reverse complement.
CTGGAGGCACCGGCTGCAGGTCTGGGGAACACTGGAGCTGAGGCGCCCGCGGACGCACACGTCGTTCTTGTCCTTCTCGACAAAGAGCGACAGAGCCTCGAGCGTCCAGGCGGCGTCCTGGAACGGGTGGGGGAACTCGCCGACCCCTTCGATCGCGAGTCCCGCCTCGGGAATTTCTGATACCCGGATGATCATGCAAACCAAGCTTAACTTTCGATGAATAAAGGGATTTTCAGAAATCGGCTCAGTATAAACGTGCCCGGCGCAGATTGTCAAGGGAAAGGTGGTTCCTTGACGGGTTAACGGGTGCCTGCTACATTCCGAACGGAGGGATAGGAGCTATGTCGAACATGTTTAAGACCGCGCTGCTCTTGGCAGTCCTCACCGCGCTTTTCGTCCTGATCGGGGGGGCGATCGGGGGTCAGCAAGGCATGCTCGTGGCCTTCTTCTTCGCCCTGCTGATGAACCTGGCCACCTACTGGTTCTCCGACAGGATCGTGCTCGCCATGTACAGGGCCCAGCCGATCGAGGAATCCCAGGCCCCGGCGCTCTACCGGATCGTCCGCACCCTGGCGACGCGCGCCGCGATCCCCATGCCGCGCGTGTACCTGATTCCGAGCGAGGCGCCCAACGCCTTCGCGACCGGCCGGAATCCCCAGCACGCGGCCGTCGCGGTCACCGAAGGGATCATGAGAACCCTGGATGCGGAGGAGCTGGAGGGCGTGCTGGCTCACGAGCTTTCCCACGTGAAGAACCGGGACGTGCTGATCGCGACCATCGCCGCCACCCTGGCGGGGGCCATCACCTACCTGGCCCACATGGCGCAGTGGGCGGCGATCTTCGGGGGACGGCGCGACGAGGAGGAGGAGGGAGGCGGCGTCTTCGGGGCCCTCCTGATGGCGATCCTGGCCCCCTTCGCGGCGATGCTGATTCAGCTTATGGTTTCCCGCGCCCGGGAGTTTCAGGCCGACGCCAGCGGGGCCAAGCTCGCGGGGAAGACGTGGGGACTCGCCAAGGCCTTGGAGAAGCTCGACACGGCCTCGCAGGCAGTGCCGATGGACGCAACCCCGGCGACGGCCCACCTCTTCATCGTCAACCCGCTGAGCGGCCGGAGCCTGCTCAGGCTCTTCTCGACTCACCCGCCGATCGAGGAGCGAATCGCGCGCCTGCGCTCGATGCGCGTCTGACGACCCGCCCGCAACAGGTGACAGGGCGGACGCGCGAGCGTAGCGAGCAACCTTTGCGGGCACCCAGCCCTTGCGGCTGGGTCGTCGCTTCGCTCGCGCTTGCGCCCATTACCGTGGCCCAGGGAGCCCAGAATGACCCAGGACCTTTCCCCATCCGCGAGTCAGCGCGCCGTTGACATCCAGGAAGTACGGAAGGCATTCGGGGCGAATGTCGTCCTGGACCGCGTGGATCTCTGCCTCGACCGGGGGGAGGTGGTGACGCTCCTGGGGCCGAACGGGTCTGGAAAGACGACGCTCCTGAAGATCCTGGCCACGCTCCTCAGACCGTCGTCCGGGCGCGGCCGCGTGGGCGCCTTCGATCTGCTCAGGGAGGCAGAATCGATCCGGCAACGGGTGGGCCTCCTGGCCCACGGCAGCTACGTCTACGAGGATCTCACCGCCGAGGAGAACCTCCGGTTCTGGGCCACGATGGCGGGACTCCCGGCCGACGGCGGCGCCCTCAGGAAGGCTCTCGCTGCCGTCGAGCTGGAGGCCGTGGCCGGAGAGCGGGCTCGGACCTTCTCGAGCGGGATGAAGCGGAGGCTGGCGCTGGCTCGCGCATTGCTGGGCGCCCCGGAGCTGCTGCTTCTGGACGAGCCCTTCGCCGGGCTCGACCAGCAGGGGAAGAAGTGGCTCGAAGAAGCCCTGCTGGCCTTCAAGAGCACGGGCGGCACGGTCCTCATGGCGACGCACAGCTTCGGTCGTGGCCTCGGGATCGCCGACCGGGTCGCGATCCTGGCCGGTGGTCGGATCGTCCTGGACCGTGCTCGCACCTCTCTCGACCTGGAAGAGCTCCACCGCCTCTACGCCCTGCACACGGAGAACGGCTCGTGACGTTTGCCAGGCGCGCGTGGATCATCCTCTGGAAGGACCTCCTGACCGAGCGGCGGAGCAAGGAAAGCCTGAACGCGCTCTTCTTCTTCGCCCTCCTGCTGCTCTTCCTTTTTGAGTTCGCCCTCGGTCCCGACCGCGAGCGGCTCGTCGCGGTCCTCCCCGGCCTGCTCTGGTTGGGTTTCATCCTGGCCGGGCTTCTGGCGCTGGGACGGACGTTCATCGTCGAGCGGGAAAACGACTGCTGGGAGGGGCTTGTGTTGACCGCGGGCGATAAGGGTGCTATCTACCTGGGGAAGCTCGCGGGGAATTTTCTCCTCATGGCGGCAGTCGAGGTCGTGCTGTTGAGCCTCTTCGGGATCTTCTACAATGTTGATCTCTGGCCGTCCCTCGCCCCGCTGTCACTGGTGATCCTTCTCGGCACGGTGGGCCTCGCCGCCGTCGGCACGCTCTTCGGGGCCATGACGAGCCAGTTGAGAGCCCGCGAGTTGCTTTTTCCGCTGCTGCTCCTGCCCGTGCAGGTGCCCGTGCTTCTGGGGACAGTAAAGGCCACAGAAGCAGTCTTCCAGGGGCTGGCCCTGGCGGACGTTGGCCATTGGCTCAAGCTCCTCGCCGCCGCGGACCTCGTGTATCTCCTCGTCGGCCTCCTCACGTTTGAGTTCATCCTCGAGGCCTAAGGGATGACGCGATGGCTCGGCTGGCTGGCGGCGCTGGCCCTGGTCGCGGGGCTCCTGATGGGGTTCGGGTACGCGCCCAAAGATGCCGTCCAGGGCAACGTCCAGCGGATCATG
>JACQCL010000171.1 GCA_016201645.1 Candidatus Rokuibacteriota bacterium | reverse complement strand
GGCACTGGCGGTCGCGGGAGCGGCCGGGAGCGGCTCAGCAGAGCGGCCGTCACCGCCTGCCGGCGCCAAGACCCGCTCACTCGGCGCCGATGCCGACAGCACCACCCGCTCGACCTCATTTCGCGCCGCCTCGGTCTTGTCTTCGCTCCGGGCCTCGTGCGGCCGCGGAGGGGTCAGTCCCGCCAACAGCACCTTCAGGTCATTCGCCCCCAGTTGAATACGGGCCGGATCTTGGATCCCGCTTACCCGCCCCGCCTGATACGCTCCGACCTGCTCCACCCGGCCCGCTCCCGTGAGCCGGTTCGAGACCTCCACCGTGCCCGACAGCGTGACGACCACTGTCTCGCCCGTTCGCGCTCCGCGGTCGGCCAGCCCCTGAGACACTTCGAGGGCCCCCAAAAGCCCAAAGGCTCCAGCCGGGCTCGGTCGCTCCACCGTCTCGACGATAAAGTCGGTCCCACGTACCGAGGCCACCGCGTTTCGCGTCCGCACCTCCACTTGGTCGCCCGGCCGCATCAGCATCCGGGCGACCGAGGCCCGGACCTTCCCCGAGATAAGCTCGGCGACGTAGCCCACTCCATCGGCCCGCCTCTCCTCACGCAATTCCAGGCGAGTGAACTCACGCACCGTGACCGTCGTTTTCCCCAGGAGAAGTGCCCGTGCGATGCCGTCCTTCCGGGCCTCCACGACATCGCGCCAGAAGAGGGTGTCCCGAAACTTCAAAGGCTGGGGGTTTGCCGACAGCCGAGACACCATTACCGGTCCGGCGACGGCGGTTACGGTGCCCGCCCGATTCAGATTCTCCGCACGGGTGCCCGTGGTGGCGGCCCCGAGCAGCGAGACCAGCCCTGCCACCAGCAAAAGCCTTGGACCTTTTCTGATCGGACTCTCCAGTGTCAGGGACCGTCGGCGGGACGGCCACTCAACCGACGCTTCCTCCCCGGTCCCCGACGGGTCGACCGTGAGGGCATTGGGCTCCTGGAGAGAGAGCAGCAGCAGGACTCATGCCATGAAATTTCCCCTTCTTCTGTTCCGTAACCTACCAATTCCATTGAACTTATTAAAAATGACACACCCCTATGTCGGCTCAGAGTGACAATATCCATTGCCACGGTGACACCCGTCCCGTGGAGGTAACGGAGTTGAGAGAAGGGGGGGCTCCTTGTTATGGGGGCTAGGAATCCTCCAGCTACAGGAGAACTCCCCTTCGGGGGACTAACCCCCCGGACCAACTGGCTAACTGAGGCTAAATTTAAATTTGGCGCCTACCGAACTTTCTGTCAAGCCAATTCTTTTTTATTTCAACTTGATGGCAGGTGTTATTCATTCCACGAGGTCGCTTCTTCCCGTGACGTGAAATGACACCAGAACACCCCTTCGGCCTTAATGAGTGCCTGAATCCGTCAGGAGCGAGGCCAGCGGGGGGGGTAGGCTCAGGCGAGAATCAGGAGTCGGCCGGCTGGGTTTTGAGTTTGACGAAGTCCTCGAGGAGATTTTCGGCCTCGAGCGAGAGACCGACGAACGCAAATCCGGCACGGTCCTCGTGGCTCCAGATCACCCGGCCGTCGAGCACGAGCGGCTCAGGAACGCCGGGAAGGGTGATCTGGATGCCGACAATACGATTCGGGGAAATCCGCTTGGGCAGGTTCCGCGCCGCCACTCCGGTGCGGCTGAGGTCCACCATGGAGGCCGTGATGGAGACATCCTCGTCCACGATCGTCAGCGGAGCCTCCAGGAAGGCGCGCGCGGCCTGGCGCCCTTCTTCCTTCTCGACCGCGAAAATCTTCACCGGGATTTCCTTGCCCTTGACCTTCACCTCTCCCAGGTACCGGGAGTAGAAGAGGTGCCTGACCTCCTCGTAAGTGCTCTGGCTCACCACGATGGGAGAGAGGAAGTCCTTGGTCAGACCCTCGAGTCGGGAGGCGAGATTGACCGTATCCCCGATCGCCGTGTACTCCAGCCGCTGCTGGGACCCAATCGTCCCGACCACGGCTTCCCCGGTGTTGATCCCCACGCCGTTGCGGAGCCGGGCCCCACACTTGGCCTCCCACCGTTCGGAGAGGACCTTGACCTGCTCCTGGAATTCCAGCGCCGTGCGCACAGCCTGCTCGGCGTGGTTGGGCTGGTCGAACGGCGCGCCGTAGAGGGCCATGATCGCATCCCCGATATACTTGTCCACCGTCCCCCCATACTTGAACACGATCTCGGTCATCGTCGTGAGGTAATCCCGGAGCATCTCGACCACCTCTTCGGGGGTGAGCTTCTCGGAGAGCGACGTGAAACCCCGGATGTCTGAGAAGAGCACGGTGACGCGGCGGCGGCTTCCCGCGAGAGACCCCTCCTGCTGACTTTGGAGGATCTCCTTGATGACGTCCGGGGAAAAGAACCGGGACAGCCGCCGTTTCTCCCGCTGCTCACGGACGAAGTTGACCACCACGCTGGTGCCGTAACCCAGGGAGAGGGAGACCTGGACAGGAATCACGTCCACCCAGAGATACCAGCTGGCGAAAACCCAAAACGCGGCCCCGGCGTACACCGCGCCCACCGCCAGCATCAGGATGAGGGCCCTGACCGGCCGCATCAGGGAGGTGACCTGGCTCGCGAGGACGGCAGCCAGCAGGGCCAAGACCGCTCCGACGTACAGGTGGACCCGCGTCAACCGGTTCCCCTGGAGGAGGGTTTCGAGCAAGTTGGCGTGAATCTCCACGCCGGCCATTTTGTCCTGCCCGGAAAAGGGTGTGGGAAACTCGTCATGGAGCGCGGGCGCGGTGGCGCCCACCAGGACGACTTTCCCCGCGAACTCTGCGGGCTTCACTTCCCCGTTGAGCACCTGGTAGTACGGGATAACCGGGAAGGTCCGCCTGGGGCCCCGGTAGTTGATGAGCACCGTGCGTCCCTCCGGGAGGGGTTTGGCCGGGATCCCCGCCTTCACCGCGAGGTTATAGAGCATGAGATCGAAGCTCGGCTGGACGCCGTCCTGGAAGGCGCGTCTGATCTCTCCCTTGCGGACGAAGGCATCCTCATCGTAATTGAGGTTCACGAAGCCGAAGCCCGCCGCCCCCTCCCGGATCACTTTAATCGGAGGGTTGAGGTCCTGTTTTTCTGAGAATTCCCCGCTGGTCTCGCTGAAGACGGCCCCCAGCACCACGTTACCGGCCCGCGCCACCGCCCGACCCAGGGCTTGATCGTCGCGGGGCCCGCGCGAGCTCGGTTCGGGGAAGAGGACGTCCAGACCGATCACCGCGGGCCGCCCCTGCCTCAGGAGCTCCAGCAGCCGGCCGTGCAGGGCCCGGGGAAACGGCCAGGCGAGATCCAGTTCGTCGAAGGAGTCCTCGTCGATCGAGACGATGACGATGGGAGAGGCCGGGCGGACGGGGCCGCGGAGGAGGAAGCGGACATCCAGGCTCTTGAGCTCCAGGAACTCCAGGCCTCCCAGGAGGGTGACGAGCCCGACGACCACGCCCACACCGACCCCGATGAGCCACCGCCGGGCCGCGCCGGAAAAAAATTTCATCGAAAGCAGAGTAGCACAGGTCAGGGGCTGCCAGCATCCCCCGGGGAGACGGATTCCGAGGCTTGACCCCCAAGGTCTGCTAGACTAGAATCCGTGGGATGAAAATTAAAGTGCTCGGTGTCTACGGCAGCGAGGGGCAGGGACAGCGTCCCTCCGCGTTCCTTGTGAACGATCGCGTGCTCGTGGACGCGGGCACTGTGCCGGGCGCGCTCACCGTCGAAGAGCAGCGAGAGATCGAGTTCGCCCTGCTGAGCCACGCTCACCTCGACCACATCGTAGGACTGGCCTTCCTCGTTGATACGCTGGCCATCACCGCTTCTCGGCGACCGGTCATCGCGACCGGGATCGCCCCGGTGGTGGACGATCTGAAGAAGCACGCCTTCAACGACAGCCTCTGGCCGGACTTCACGACGATCCCCACCCGGCAAGCCGCCGTCCTCGGATATCGGACGCTCCCTGACGAGGTGGAATCGCGCGTCGGCGACCTCTGGGTCACCCCGATCCTCGTGGACCACACGGTGCCGGCGGGGGGCTTCCTGATCCACGACGGCGAGACAGGGTTCGTCTATTCGGGCGACACGGGGCCCACCGACAGGATCTGGCAGGCGGCCCGGGGACTCAGGGGGCTCAAGACGATCATTGTGGAGACCGCATTCCCCAACCGGTTGGATGGCCTGGCGCGGGCATCGAAGCATCTCACGCCGGCGATGCTGAGTCGGGAGATGAAGAAAATGCCGGCCGATCTTCCCATCTGGATCTACCACATCAAGCCGCACTTCTTCGAGGAGACCGTGGAGGAGCTTCAAAAGATCGATCCGGCCCGCATCCACATTCTCGAGCAGGGGAAAATCTACACGTTCTAGCCGTCGGGGAGGAGGACCACGGTTTCCGCGCTGAACTCCACCCGGACGCGATCCCCCAATCGAAAGATCCGCGCCGCCCCCAGCGCCGGCATCTCGACCCGCAGAAGGGATCCTTCGCCCGTCCGCACCTCGTAGATGTGGCGGTCTCCTTCGAACACCCGTCCAGCCACCGTCGCGAAAAACCCTGTCCCCCTCCCGATGGCCGCTTCCTCGAGCCGCAGCGCCTCGGGCCGAAGGCAGAGGAGAGCCCGAGCGCCGGTGCGCCAACGCGCGGGATCGGCCGGAACGGGGAGCCGGATGCTCGTGCCGGCCTCCACCAGGACGCCCGTTTCCCTGAGCTCCATCACCTGCGCGGGGACGAGGTTGGCCGCCCCGACGAATTCCGCCACGAAGCGGTTGCGGGGCCGCCAGTAAATCTCCTCCGGCGTTCCCTCCTGCACCACCGCGCCATCCTGGAACACCGCGACGCGATGGGACAGCGCGAGCGCCTCCGCCTGATCGTGCGTCACGTAGATCGTCGTGATGGCGAGTTCGCGCTGCAGCCGAGCCAGTTCAAGACGCATCTGGGCTCGGAGCTGAGCGTCCAGGTTGGAGAGCGGCTCGTCCAGGAGGAGAAGCCGGGGCTGGATGGCGAGGGTTCGGGCCAGGGCCACGCGCTGTTGCTGGCCTCCGGAAAGCTGGGACGGCCGGCGGCGCTCGAATCCTTCCAACCCGACCAGGCTGAGGGCGGCGGCGACCCTGGAAGCCAGCTCGGCGGGGGGGATCTTGCGTTCGCGCAGGCCGAATGCCACGTTTTCGTACACAGAGAGATGCGGCCAGAGTGCCCCGTGCTGGAAGACCAGCCCTACATTCCGTTTCCACGGAGGGACGTGATCAATCGGCTCGCCGTCCAGGAGGATCCGCCCGCTGTCCAGAGAGGCGAAGCCGGCGATCAGCCGGAGCAGCGTGGTCTTGCCGCATCCCGAGGGACCGAGCAGCGTGAAAAACTCCCCCGGCAGGATGGTCAGGGAAACCTCTCGCACCGCCCGGACCTCTCCGTACCGTTTTCCCACGCGTTCCAGTTTCACCTCGGATGAGAGCTTCCGTGTCACGACAGGATCTCGGCGTCGCCCGGACGGGGGGCTAAGCGCCGCCGTACCAGCGGCAGGCAAGCCAAGCCCGGCACCGCCAGCAGCGCGTAGAGGAAGGGGGGCGTGGTCCACGTCAGAAGCGTGGTAGCCACCACAGGACCGACGAAGGACCAGGCGGACGTTCCGAGGAAGAGAGCCACGGGGAGGGTGCGCATCCTTAGAGCCTGAAGAGCGAGCCGCCGCCCCGAGCCGCCAGCCGGTGCGCCAGCCAGGTCCCGCACCCGACGAGGGCGATCGCCACCACGCCGAGGGCAGCGCCGGGTCCCCGGCCCACGGCGGACTGCATGTAGATATAGATCCCGTAGGAGAGAGGGCCCAGCTCGATGCGCGGCACGAGCAGGATGGTGGACGAAAGCTCGACCGCGGAGGTGATAAAGGCGATGAGCCCGCCGGCCAAAAGCCCTCGGGCCATAAGGGGCGCTGTCACACGGGCGAACGTGCGGAGACGGTTCGCTCCGAGGTTCTGAGCAGCCTCCTCGAGGGCGGGGGGCAACTGCTGCAGCGCCGCGTAAGCACCCCGGACGGTGTACGGGAGCCTGCGCATGGTATAGGCGAGAACCAAGATCAGCCACGTGGCGGTCAAGGGCTCGCCGAGCCCGGGAAAATTCCAGCCGTGGAAGACGCGCAGGTAGCCCACCGCAAGCACCACGCCAGGAATCGCCAGGGGCATGGTGGCGATGGTGTCGAGCCATCCTCGGCCACGCACCGTGCCCCGCAGCAGGAGCCACGCAATGGCAGCCCCCAAGATCACGTCCGCGCTCGCCGCGAGCAGCGCGTAGCGGAGGGTGTTCCAAAGGAAGCTCGTGGTGCGGACCAGAATCTCGTCGTAGTTTGCCAGCGTGTATACGGTCGGAAGGAGGGAGAGGCTCCACACCTTTGAGACGGAAAGCAGGAGAATCCCCGCATGCGGGAGGAGCGCGGGTCCGAGGAGCGCCGCCGCGAGGAGCCAGAGCCCCAGCGCAGGGACGCCTCGAACCACCCGCGTCTCGGCCTCCGCGCCCCGCTGAAGCGTCGCGTACTCGGACAGACCGACCACCGCCTTCGAACCCCAGAGGGCCCCGACCGACAGGACAACCAGGATGACGCAGATGACGTACCCATCAACGTCGGTGAGCCCCACGGTGGTCACGCGCAGATACGCCTGGGGCGCCAGAAGCTTCGTGTAGTTCAGCATGAGGGGCGTGCCCAGATCGTCCACGACGCGGATGAACGTGATGAGCGCGCCGGCCGCGTACCCGGGCAGCGCCAGCGGGAGGAGGACGCGACGAAACAGACGGAACCCGGAGGCGCCGAGATTTCGGGCTGCCTCTTCGAGCGACGGGTCGAGCCCGGCCATGGCCGCGGCGGTATTCAGCATGATAAGCGGAAAATAGTGGAGGGTCTGAACCAGCACCACCCCGGTGAGCCCCTCCATGATCGGAAGGGTCCTCCCGAACGTCTGGGCGAGAAGCAGGTTGAGCGTGCCGCTCCGACCCAGGATCTGCTGAAAGGCCACGGCCCCGACGAAGGGCGGGATCACGAGCGGCAATGCGCACAGGGTTTGGAGCACCGTCCTGCCGGGGAATGTGTAGCGGACGGTCAGGAACGCCAACGGCACGCCGACCAGGCTCCCGAAAAAGACGGCCAGCAGGCCCGTGGCGAGCGTGTTAACGAGCGATTCGAGGAACAGGGGACGCCGGAAGAAGGCGCCGAGATGGCGGAGCGTGAACCCGCCGCCCTCGCTCGACATCGCCACCGAGAGCACCTGAAGCAGCGGGTAGAGAATGCCTCCTGCCAGCAGGAGGAGGAGCGCCAGCACCAGGACTCCCTCCGGGACCCAGAGCCGGGTACCCGAGCGGGGTGCCCACGCCGGGTACCCACGCGGCACGCGTGGGTGCGTGGGTCCGGGGGTGCGGCGGAGCGGAATGGGGTTCACGCGGGGAGTCAGGCGCCCGGTCCGGTTGAGCGGTCTTTGGCCAAGCGCTGCTCCAGCGCCTGCTTCTCTTCGAGGGCCTCCAGGAACCGGACGCCCTGGTCCGCCAACTCCAGCTCGAGCTCGTCCACCCGTTGCTGGAGCGCGCGGAGGGCGCGACGATGACCGAGACCGATGGCTCCGAAAGCGACCCCCCCGGTCACGAGGAGCAAGAGGGTGGCGTAGGTCTCAGCCGTTTGCAGCATCGCCCCCCACGCCCCTCGCGACCGGCCCCAGGCCAGAGCCAGATAGAGTCCCCAGGCGCAGACCGCGGTCGTTAGGCCCTCCCGCACCCCGTTCCGAACGGCGACGAGCGCGACCAGAGCAAGGGCGCCGTAGGGATAGAAGGGGGAAAACACGAGGGTGAGAATGCCCAGCAGAAGTAACCCGAAACCGATCTCAAGGGGAGAGGCGTAGCGGGCGAAACGCAGACCCCCTGGCATGACCGACGTCATTCCACTGGTGCGGGCGGCCGGTCCCCAGAGACTCGGCAAAGCCCGCAACGCACCAGTGGGACTACCCCCACGAAGCCACGGCCTCCTGGCGGGTGGCGTGAACGGCCATCACCTTGATCAGGCGGGTCATCTCGAAGATCGAGCGCACGTCGTCCTGGAGGGCGCAGAGCTTGAGGTTCCCTCCGGCGGCCCGGGCCTGCTTCATCGCCGCGACCAGCGTGCCCAGCCCAGAGCTATCAATGTACCCCACGCCGCCCAGATCCATGACGAGCTTCAGCTGGCCCTTGTCGATCAGCTCGGTCAGGACCCGTCGGATCTGGTCGGCGGCCCCCATGTCGAGATCCCCGCTGGGAACCACGACCGTGACGCTTTTCGACTGAGTGACCTCGATCTCCATCAGCGCCTCCTTCCGAAGATTATGCCGGCCGCGCCCCCGGCGTTCGTCCTGGACGATACTTCACCAGCGTCCATCGCGTGCCCTGCTCCTCTGTCACGTCAAACGAGAGCTCATCCACAAACTGCCTGACGAGGTGAAGGCCGATCCCACCCTCGGGAACCGCCTCGAGGTCGGGGGGCTGGTACGATTGCGGATCGAATTTCTTGCCGAAGTCCCGCACCTCGATGATGAGTCGGTCGTCGGTCCCCCGCACCGAAACGTGTATCGGCTTTCCCCCGAGCCAATTGTACGCGTGCTTGATCGAGTTCGAACAGATCTCTCCCACCGCCACCTGGAGGCCGAATTGCTCCTGCTGTTCCACCTTGTGCCGCGTGAGCTCCTCGCGCAGCCACTCTCTGAGTCCAGCCAGGCGCTGCGGCTCACTGGTCAACACGAAGGTTCCCTCCGGGCCCTCGCCGATCATGGGGGCATCACGCTCGGCTTTCTACCGGCGTTTTTCCGAGTATAGCAGGGCAGCCGCGGCGACCCAAACTCCCCCCCTTAGGCCCGCAGGACGACCAGCGTGAGGTCATCACGGAGGGGCCCCGGACTCTTCTTGATCTCGCCCGCGATCGCCTCGGCAATGGCTTGGTGCGGCTTCGCACGGTTGGCCTCCAAGAGGGCATTCAGGCCGTCAAACCCCAGCATGCGGCCGTCGGGCCCGACGGACTCCACCACCCCGTCGGTGAAGAGCGCGAGCAAATCCCCCGGGGCGAGCTGGAGCGGCCGCTCATCGAACTCCGCATCCTCCAGCACCCCCAGGATCATCCCCTCCGCCTCCAGCTCCCGGGGCGGGTGGCCGGGACGGAGCAGAATCGGCTTGACGTGGCCGGCGTCCCCGTACACGAGCTGACGGTCCGGCCCCAGCAGACAGAAAAACATCGTCACGAACATGGAGGGGGGGATGTCGCGGCAGAGGTAGCGGTTGATGCGGGCCAGGACTTTTCCGGGAGACTCACCGTCCGAGGCGGTCACGCGGAAGAGCGTGCGCACCATGATCATGAGGAGCGCGGCAGGAATCCCCTTGCCGGACACATCCCCCACCGAGATGCCGAGGGTGCCGTCCGGCATCGGGAGAAAATCGTAGAAGTCGCCGCTGACTGTCTCCGACGAGTGCAGCACGGCGCCCAGCTCGATCCCGTGCGTGGGGGGCGGGACCCGAGGCAGGAGAGACATCTGGATCTCGCGCGCCACCTCGAGTTCCCGCGACAGGCGCTCGACCCCGCGAGCCGAGAACCAATCTCCGAGGACACCCATCAGGGGGTTCAGGTAGCGAAGCTTTTCGCTGCGCTTGAGGAGCGTCTGGATCCGCGCCAGCAGCTCGGTCGCGGCGAACGGTTTCGGGACGTAGTCGTCGGCGCCGCGCTGGAGACCCTCGACGCGGTCGGACACGGCCGCCTTGGCCGTCAGCATGATCACGGGGATTTGCGACGTGGCCGGGTTGTTTCGGAGCGCTTGGAGGACCCCCAGCCCGTCGAGCCGCGGCATCATCACGTCCAGCAGGATCAAGTCCGGGAGGGACGCTTTGACGCACTCGAGCGCCTCGATCCCGTCTGCCGCCGTGGTCGCCGCGTACCCCGCGCCCTCCACCACGGCCCGGGCCAGCTCCACGTTGTCGGGATTGTCGTCCACGACGAGGATCTTTGCGACCCGATCGGCATCAGCCATGAACGCTCTCCATGGTCACAGGGAGATCACGCCTTCAGGATGAGGAGCGTGAGATCATCCCGGCTCGGACCCGTGCTTCGACCGCGGATCTCCTCGAGCACGGCCCGAACGATCGCCTGCGGGTGCTCCGATCGGCGCGGCTCGATCAGGGCGGCGAGGCCCTCGACGCCGAGCGCGCGACCCGACCGGTCCGGGGCTTCCACCACGCCGTCGGTGTAGATCACGAACAGATCCGCGGGCTGAAGGACCGCTTCCTCGTGCGGGTATCTCATCGCCCTGAAAGCGCCCAGGACCGGTCCTCCGACCTCGAGGACGCGGGGGGGCTGTCCGGGACGCAGCAGGAGCGGATTGGCGTGGCCCGCGTTAATCACGCGCAACCGGCGGTCGGCGCCCAACGGCAGCACGCAGAAGACCATCGTCACGTACATCGAGGAGGGGAGATCACGGTACAGAAACCGGTTCAACCGCGCGACGATCTCTTCCGGGGCGATCAGCTCCGAGGCCGTGGCGCGCAGAAGCGATCGGACCATGACCATGAGGAGGGCTGCGGGGATCCCCTTCCCCGACACGTCGCCCACCGCGAACCCGATCCCGCTTGGCATCGGAATGAAGTCGTAGAAATCCCCGCCGACGCTTTTGGTCGGGACGACCATCGCGCCCACCTCCACGCCACCCAGCGTAGGCAGGGACGGCGGGAGGAGCCGGAACTGGATCTCGCGGGCGGTCTCCAGCTCGTGACCGAGCTGTTCGATCCCCTGTGCCGAGAACCACTCCCCGAGCACGCCCATGAGCGGACCGAGGGCCCGGACCTTCTCGCTCCGTTTGAGGAGCGCATAGATGCGCGCGAGTAGCTCCTGAGGCTCGAACGGTTTGGGCACGTAGTCGTCGGCCCCGGACTCAAACCCTTTCACCCGGTCCTCGACGTGGGTTTTCTGCGTCAGCATGATGATGGGAATCTGAGAAGTCTCCGGGTCATGACGGAGAGCCCGGAGGACTTCCAGACCGTCGAGCCGGGGCATCATGATATCCAGAAGGATCAGGTCCGGAGGCGATTGCCTGACCCGCTCCATGGCCTCAACGCCATCCGACGCCCTGACCACGTTGTAACCCGCTCGCGTCAAAATCACGTCCATGAACCCGCTCAACGCCGGGTCGTCGTCGGCGAAGAGAATCGTCGCGCTCTGCCTGCCATTCATCGGGCGCTCACCAGACGATCATCCGTCATGCCCATCTTGCAAATCAAAAACCAGCGAGGCTTGCACCTGCAATTTTGAGGGGTCCCGCCGTTTTCCCCATCTTTTTCCGAACGAGGTGATGCCAGGATGACACCTACATGTCACGCTGGCGCTTATCCGCGGAAGCCGACGGCCGCTCCTACTTCACTCCGGCCAGGGCGCGCTCGGCGAGCTGCCGGGCGCGGTCGTAGCTGGTCTTGGCGAAGCTGTCCCACTCGGTTTCGAGCTTCGATTTGACGTCGGGCTTGTCCTTGAACGCGGCGTTGACCTCCTTGTCGGAGGCGCGGGCGGCGTCCACCGGCATGGAGCTCGCGAGCTTCCTTGCTTCGGCGAGGGCTACCTCAGCCTGGGAAAGGTTCCGGCCTTCCGACTTGGCTTTGGCGATGGCGCTCTCCGCAGCGAAAATGGCGGCCCAGGCGGCTTTGAGCTCGGCGTGACGGAACATGATCAGGTGATCGTAGAGAGAGTTCACGACGTTCCGCCGGGAGGAGGAGAGCTTGGAGTCGAAGTTGACCCCGCCGAGCTTCATCGTGAAGAGGTTCGGGTAACTGGCCGGAGCCTTGGCGTACAGGTCGGGAACCACCGGCAGCCGGCCGATCTCGGGGGAAAAGAGCCGGAGCTGCCCCTCGTCGGAGAGCAGGTATTCGATGAAGGCCCGCGCGTTCTCCGGATTCGGGCCGCCCTTGATCGCTCCCACGGACGCGGGCACGACCGAGGTCAACGACGGGTAGGCGAAGGCGATCGGGTGACCCGAGGAAATCGCGCTCAAGCCGAAGAAGTCGATCACCACGCCGATTCCGTATTGCCCGGAGATGACCGCCTCAGGAACGCCGAAGCTGCGCTCGGTAATGGACCCCATGTTGCCCCCCATCTGAAGGAGCAGGGCCCACCCCCTCTCCCAACCGTACGCCTGAAGGATCACCTCGATGGTCAGGTGCGTCGTGCCGCTCCGGCTGGGGGCCGAGATCACCAGGTGGCCGTGGTAGCGCGGGTCCGCGAGATCGGTCCATTCCTTCGGCGCGGGGAGCTTGTGGAGCGCCAAGTACCGCGTGTTCCACATGAGACCATAGCCCGAGACGGCGAAGCCAAAGAAGTGCCCGTCAGGGTCGTGGATCGGGAAGGTCCCGATGCTCTTCGGGATGCGCCTGAGAAGAGCTTCCGGCAGCGTCAGCCGCTCCAAGAGGCCGTCGGCCTTCAGCACCTGGAAGGCGTCCACCGCCGAAGCCCAGAAGATGTCCGCGTCCGGCTTGGCCCGCGTCTCGCGCAGATAGGTAATCGCCGCGTTGGTCTGCTGAGGCTTGATGACGACCTTCACTCCCGGCCGCGACCCCTCGAACGCTTTTTTGTAAGCCTCGAACAGCTCCTTTGGAAAGGACGTGACGATCACCACTTCCTTCGTGGCCGCGAGAGCCGGCGGCACACTCACCGCGATCGTCACGCTGACGGCCACGAGCTTCAGCCAGAGGCGCATATACCCGGCGCACATTATAGAGCAAGAAGAGGGAAAACGGTGGCTCATCGCGGGCGGTCTCTGGGGTCGCCGCGCAGCAGCAGGATCTCCAGGGCCGGGAAGGCGTCGAGCAGGATCTCACCCACGATCTGGAGGCTCCGCGGCGACAGCTTATCGAGCGTGTCCTGCGGCGTGTGCCAGTAGGGGTCGTAGTCGAAGTCGATGATGAGCGCCGAGGGGATCCCGGCCTTGAGAAACGGCACGTGGTCGTCTTCCACGGCGAGGGGCTCATCCAGGAAGTGGGCCCGGTGACCGAGCCGCCGGGCGCTCCCCCAGAGGAGATCGGTGAGCCACGGCGTGGAGGTGGGGTCCCGCCGGATGTTGAGCTTGCGGTCTCCGATCATGTCCACCACCACGACCGCCCGGAGCCGCCTCACGCGGCCGTCGCGCTCCAGCGAAGCGACAAGGTGGCGCGAACCGTAGATCCCGTCGGTCGCGCTCCACTCGCGGCGGGCTTCCTCCCCGTCGAAGAACACGATCCAGTAGGTGAACTCCCTGGGCCTCGGCCCGAGCACCCTGGCCAGCTCCAGCAGGAACCCGCTGCTCGATCCCCCGTCGTTGGCGCCCACAAACGTGAAATGCGGGAAGAACTTCGTGTCGTAATGGCCGCCGACGAGGATCACCTCGGGCCGGCGGCCGGGCAGCTCGGCGATGACATTGACCATTCGAACCGGCCCGTCGGGAGTCCCCGCCGTGAAGGCTTGTTCTCTGACCCGAGCACCGGCCTTCTTCAACTCGTCCACGATGTAGCGCCGGGCGCGGGCGAGAGGCTCCGATCCCGCCGGCCGCGGCCCCAAGCCCACGAGCCGCTCGACGTGGGCGAAGGCCGCCTTCCCATCAAAAGCCGGGCCGGCGGCGGCCGGGGGTGGAGGCAGCAGGACGGCCGCCGCCAGCACGGGCAGGAGGCGGTTCACCGAGTTCGCCCCCCCGGCTTGAGCCCCACGACGCCGTAGAAGTTCAGCGTCAGGCAGAAGGTCTTCGCGTACGCTCGGGCCTCGATCCCCGCCAGCCAGCGTTCGGCGTCCCGCTCCCCCACCATCTTCCACTTCACCGCGTTCTCTGCGCGGCGCTGGAGGAAGGTGCGGGTCCAGGGCTCGAAGGTCGTATCCTGATAAACATCGGTGAGAAGGCGCACCGACTCGAGGCCGAGGGACGAAAGCTTCCGGAAGAGGGTCCGGCCGCTCCACGGGTCGGCGTAAATCTTCTTGGCCACGCCGTCCAAGATCCGTTGGGTGAGCGCCCGGTCAGGATGGTCGAGGGCGAGGGCCCCGAAGTCTTGATCCTGCACCGCCACGATGCCTCCCGGGCGCGTGACGCGGATCATCTCTCCGAGGAGCCCGTCGGCATCAGGCACGTGAAGGAGCACGGTGACCGCGAGCGTCGCGTCAAACGTCCCGTCGCTGAAGCGGAGACGCCTACCGTCCCCAACTTCGAAACGCAGCCGGGAACCCAGTCCGCTCGTCCGCGCCAGCCTCCGCGCCTCCCGCACGAACACCCGGCTCGGGTCCACGCCAACCACCCGCCCCTTCTCGCCGACGACGAGGGCCACATCGCGGCAGACCACGCCGCTGCCGCTCCCGACCTCCACCACTTTCCATCCCGGCCTGATCCCCGCGAAGGCCAGGAAGCGTCGCCGGAGCCGGACCTGCGACGGCATCCGCCCGCGGCTCTCCAGGCTCTGAACCATCTGGAGGGGATCCGGCTGGCGGTCTGCGGCACGGTAGGGATCCGGATGCAGCGCCATCGGGTCAACCAAAATACTCTGGGCAGAGGTCCGCCAACAGCGCCAGGAGCCCGCCGGCCTCGGGGAGCGGGGCCACTCGGTGGGCTCCTGCCTGCACAGCCGCCGGTGAGTTCGGCATCGCGATCCCGACACCGGCCCCCTGGATCATCTCGAGGTCGTTCTCCTGGTCACCCACCGCGATCGTTCGCGCGGGCGGAATTCCCAGGTGGCGGGCCACGACCTTGAGCGCCTCGCCTTTGGAGACCCCGGAGGGAAGCAACTCCAGGTAATCGGTCCGGCTCAGGACAAGCCGGGCGGCAGAGCCCGTCGCGGGCGTCAGCTCGGCGCGAAGGGTGGAGAGATCCGCCGGATGGCCGATGAAGAGACACTTAATGAAGGAACCGGTTTCCAAGAAAGATTCCGGCTCTGGAATCCTCTCGGCCTCCACCCCCATTTCCCGACAATAGGTCAGCACAGCATGGGTCGGCTCCAGGCAGTACAGCGCGTCGTCGCGATAGAAGAGCGGGTGCACAGGAGCGTTGGCATAGATCTCGTAAAGTGTCCAGGGAAGCCCGGGCGGGAGGCCGGTGACCGAGAGATTCCGCCCGGTCGTCGGCTCCCGCACGAGGGCGCCGTTATAGAGGATCACCGGCGCCCGGATGCCCAGCTCCTCCCAGTAACGCCGCGTAGCAGCCGGCATGCGCCCCGTCGCCAGCGTCACCGCGCACCCACGCCCGACCGCCTTCCGGACCGCGGCTACGAGGGCCGGATCCAGGATCATCGACCGGTCGAGGATCGTCCCGTCTAGGTCCAGGACGACGAGGTCGAACGACGCCATGGCGGTCGCGTCCCCGCCTTCAGCCTTCGCCGCGGAGGGCCGAAAAGCGAGCCGCACATTCCCGGCTGCAGAAGTAGTGAGTCGTCCCACCCGCCTCGCGGGTCACGGCGCGGGAGCGGAGAACGTAGGTCTGGCAGACCGGATCCTTCACGAGCTCGCCCCGAACCGGCTGGGGTCCTCGCGGACGGCCCGAAGGACGGCTCTGTCGAGGGAGGAGGCGCCGCACAAACGGCCAGAGCAGGAAGAGAACGAAGAGAAGCCACCCCAGAAGGAGAACACCGCGCATGAGGGATCAGGCGGAGTCGGGGCGGATAGACAGCGTCCGGAGAAACTCCCGGTCCTGAGGGGTGAGCTCGACGTGTTCGCTCTGGGAGGCCTCCGAGGGGCCGTCGGCCCCACCGAAGAAGATCGCGGTTTCGGCTCCCCGCTTGAGGATCTCCTCCACGGCCTCGCGGGCGGCCTGGGTCGCGGCCAACGAGCATTCGATGGCCCGGAGCAACTTCGCCATGAGACTGTCCACGTGCGGGTCGCGCCGCATCCCGTCAGTACGATACCGGCCGTCTCGCGCCCTGTCAATCGTCTGGTATCTTAAAGGGCGAGGAGGGGCTCATGAGCCGAGGATCGTGGACATTCGTGCGCTCCACGCCCATTCATTCCCACGGGAAACTCACGCTCAGGGAGGACGTCTGGCGACTCCCCTCGGGGCGTGAGGAAACGTACCCGGTGCTCGCCGTGGGGGTGACGGTGGGCGTCGTGCCCTTCGTGGATCGGGACCACGTCGTGCTCGTGCGGCAGTTTCGCCACCTGACGCGGGAGGACTCCTGGGAGCTGCCGGGCGGCGGAGCATTGGCGGGAGAGTCCCCCGAGGACGCGGCCCAGCGCGAGCTCAGAGAGGAGGGGGGCTATCGCTCGGGCCGCCTCACCTTCCTCTGCCGCCTCCTCCCTTCCAACGCGTATCTGGACGAGACTGCCTACTGTTACATCGGCGAGGAGCTCGTGGCCGACCCGCTCCCGTCCGATCACGACGAGTTCTTCGAGCGGCGGGTCGTGCCGTTCGCGGACGCGCTGGCGATGGCGCTGGACGACCGGATCACCGAATCGGTCTCCAAGGTGGCCTTGCTGGCGGCGGGTCTCAGACGGGGGTATGCTTCTGGCAATGGATGAACGCGTTCCCACGCTCCTGTGCGTCGATGACGACCCCCCGGTGCTCCAGGTCATGCGGGAATATTTCACCCTTCGAGGATTCGGCGTGGTAACGGCGAGGAGCGGGGTCGAGGCGTTCCTCCACGTCGTGCGATGGGCCCCCAAGGCCGTCATCCTCGACGTGTTCATGCCCCGCCTCGGCGGCCTCGAGGCGCTGAAGCGCATCAAGACGCTCGACCCCGAGATCGTGGTCATTCTGATCAGCGGGTTCCCGAACGCCTTGGAGATGGTCGCGGAGGCGGGGCTGACCGTGGCCGGGGCCTTCACGAAGCCGGTCAACCTGGACCGGATCTCGGAGACCCTGACCCGGGCCGGCGTGACTCTGCCTCCGGGAGCGACCGCCGGGACTCTCCCGACCCCGGCTCGGCGCCCGGGCCCGATCCGGGCGCTGGTGGTGGACGACGAGCCAGACGTCCGGGCGATGCTCACCGACTATCTGCGGGAGAACGGGTTCGAAGCCGTCGGAGTGTGGGGCGGGCAAGAGGCGCTTCGCCTGATTCCAGAATTCCGGCCGCACATCATCCTCTTGGACATCCTGATGCCCGGCCTCAGCGGGGTGGAGACCCTTCGCCGGCTCAAGCCCGTCCTCCACGAAACCTGCATCATCATTATCACTGCCCACGAGGATGTCGAGACCGCTCGGCGGACTCTCGAAATGGGAGCCGTGGACTACGTGCGCAAGCCGGTAAATCTAAGGCACCTGGACGCACTGCTCGGGATCCCTCCAGGCAAGGACCAGACCGGGGCCAAATAGCCCCTCCCAAGCACCATGCTGCCCTTGGCCTGGCGATTTGGATAGTTGCCCCGGCCCGCAACGAAATACCGGCCTGCCGGGCGTCACGGCCTGTCAACCTTGATTCAAAAACTTCGCTCTGCGAGCCACGTAGAGAACTGCTTGCTCGAATCCGCGACTCCGGAACCTTCAAGGTCCCGGACTGCTGCCCGGGACCCGGCCGGCCTCGTCGCTCAGTCTTCGGGAGCCTTGGCCACGATGAAGAGGCGTCGAAACGGAAACAGCGTGCGGCCGTCCTGGCGCCGTGGATAGGCGTGCGCAACCAGCCCGGCGTAACACGCCTCGAAGCGGCTTCGCTCGGGCTCTTCGAGGGCGTCAAGCAGCGGTCTCAGCCACGTGCCCTTGGTCCACTCCTTGACCGGGTGGTCGCCTTCGAGCACCTGGAGGTACTCGGTTTCCCAGATGTCGAGCGCCGCAGCTCGCGGGGCCAGCAGGTTGAAATAGAAGGCTGGGTCGGCCACCGGGGCCCGCCGCAGCAATGGCTCGAGCTTCGTCCGCCAGGGTCCGCTCCGGACCGCTTCGCTGATGGCGGTGTGGGACGGGGCCGAAAAATTGCGGGGCATCTGCACCGCGAGCACGCCTCCCGGCGCCAGCGCAGAAAACAGAGCGGAGAACAGCCGGTCGTGGTCGCCAAGCCAGTGGAGAGCGGCGTTGGAGTAGATGACGTCGGCCGGTCGCAGCGGCCGCCACGTCGCCAGGTCTGCTCGCCGCCACACGATCTCCGGAGCCCCGGCTGCGGCTTTCGCCAGCATCTCTTGTGACTCGTCCACCCCGGTGATGCGCGCGTTCGGCCACCGCTCCTTGAGCAGCCGGGTCACGTTGCCAGCGCCAGCACCCAGGTCATAGACCTCGGCCGGGTTGGCGACGTCAATCCGGTTCAAGAGATCGACTGCTGGTCGCAAACGATGGTCGGTGAACTTCAGGTACTGGGCAGGGTCCCAGGGCACGGGGCGCCTCCTATCCCTGAGGAGCGAAGACAGCATACCTCAACTTGCCCGCCGTCGCTGATCCTTAACGAAGCCCAGGGGGCGCGGGGCGAAAAGACTTCTTTTGGTGCTTCCTCTCTGGGAAGAGTGGACCTCGTCGCAGTCGCTATGCACTGCGCCGAGAGCGGAGTCCCATGCACCAGTCCTCGATAGCCCGGCGCATCGCGTCCGGCTGCTCGGTGGGGATCCAGTGCTGGGCGTCCAGCTTGACGACTTGACAGTCCGAGAACCTTGCGAGCAGCTCCACAGTGAGCACGGGATCACTGAAGGTGCTCCTGGTCGAGAGAAGCGCCAGGACCGGGGTCGTGATGGCTGACAGATCGGGGAGCCGGCCGCTCACGGCGATCAGCGCCTGTAGATACGTCGCGCTCGGCGTGGTACGCAGATCGAGCCAGGGAGAAACGTATTGCTCCAGCAGCGCATCGCTCGCCCCCGCCGAGAGCGCCGCCCGGGTCTCGCGATCGAGCTCCTCCAGGTTGAGCGGCGCCAGCCGCCGGCGATGGATTCCGAGCGCGTTCAGCGCGCGGATGAGCCACATTGCTGGCACGAACAATGGCCGGAGCCTAGCCATCTGCCGCATGCGGCCGGTCAACGCCTCGCGCGGCATAGGCTCAATGAGAACCAGTCCTGAAACCTTCCCAGGATAGCGGGCGGCGAACTCCACGGCGATGTTTGCGCCGAGGCAGTGTCCCGCCACAAGGGCGCGCGGATAACCCTCGAGGTCGAGGATGGCCGCAAGGTCGGCGGCCCACTCGTCCATGCCGACGCGCCCACGGTAAAGAGAAAGACCGTGCCCGCGGAGATCGAGCCGCAGGAGGTCCCATGAATCCCTCAGGATCGTCCGATTCACGAACTCGGACCACCGGCTCATGTTGCTGGCGAGACCGTGGAGCAACGCGAGGACTTGTCGGGGTGCGCCGGGCTGCCAGAGTCGGTAAGCAATGACCGCCCCGTCGGACGCCCACAGGGTCCGGGCGATATCCGTCCGCTGGCACTCGTCTTCGACTCCTCTCGTCAAGGCGAGCTCACTCCTGCAGGCCAAAAGGCCGTGCTCGCTGGATCACACCTTGATCTTCTCGCCCTTCGGGTCGTAGAGGGGCTCTCTGGAGACGAGCGCGGGGATGACCTCGCCGAACACCTCAACCGCCAGGACGGTCCCGACCGCCGCAAGCGGGGCCGGGACGTAGCCATAGGCGATGGACTTTCCGATCGTATATCCGTAGCCTCCGCTCGTCACCCGGCCGACGGTCCGGTCTTGGTGGAGAATCGGCTCACCCACCAGCGCGACGGCGACCGGATCGGCCAGCGTCAGGCAGACCAGCCGGCGCTCGAGGCCGCCCTCGCGCTGCGCGATCAAGGCCTGGCGCCCGATGAACTCCCCTTTGTCGAGCTTCACGCAGAAGCCGAGGCCCGCCTCCCAAGGCGTGTACTCGGGCGTCACCTCGGCGCTCCAGTAGCGGTAGCCTTTCTCCAATCTGAGCGAGTCAATGGCCCGGTAGCCGGCGGCCGCTAAGCCGAATTTCCGGCCCGCCTCCCAGAGGGCGTCCCAGACGCGGAGTCCCTGATCCATCGGCACGTACATCTCCCAGCCGAGCTCTCCGACGTAGGTGACGCGCAGCGCCAGGACTGTCGCGCCGCCGACGGCGATTCGCCTGGCCGTGAGATAGGGGAACCCTTCGTTCGACACGTCGTCGCGTGTCGCGAGCGCCAAGATCGCGCGGGCCCGCGGCCCCCAGAGGCCGATCGTGGCGTAGCGGTCGGTCGCGTCCTCGGTCGAGACAGAGCCGTCCGACGGCAGGTGAGAGCGGATCCACGCCAGGTCGTGGGGGCCGAAGGCGGTGCCGGTGATGAGAAGGAACCGGTCCGGGGCCAGACGGGTCACGGTCAGGTCGCATTCGACCCCGCCCCCCTCGTTCAACATCTGCGTGTACGTGACCGAGCCGACGGGCTTGTCCATCTCGTTGTCGGTGATCCTCTGAAGCAGGGCCAGCGCCCCCGGACCGGACACTTCCAACTTGCTGAAGGAGGTCTCGTCGAAAAGGCCGGCCCACTCGCGCGTCGCCCGATGCTCGGCCTCGATAGCCAGCGACCAGTGGCGCCGCTGCCAGCCGCCGGCCTCCCAGGTCGGCTTGAAACCGTTCGCGTTGATGTCGAACCAGTTGGGCCGCTCCCACCCCGCCTTCTCCCCGAACGCGCACCCGAGGGCCTCGAGGCGCGGGTAGATCGGTGAAAGCCTGAGCCCCCTCCCCGCGCGACGTTCCTCGAACGGATAGTGGATGTCGTAGTAGGTCGCGTAAGTCTCCACCACCTGACTCCGGGTGTAGTTGCGGTCGGCGTAGTGAAGGCCGAACCGGCGCAGGTCCATCAGCCAGAGATCCAGGCTGGGCCGTCCCCCGACGATCCACTCTGCCATCACCTTCCCCACGCCCCCCGCCCCGGCGATGCCGTGGGCGCAGAAGCCGGCGGCGACGAAGAACCCCCTGACTGCCGGTGCCTCCCCCAGGATGAACTCGCCGTCCGGCGTGTAAGCTTCGGGGCCGTTAATGAGCCTGATGACCTCCGCCTTGGCGATCGCGGGGACGCGCGAGATCGCGTTCTCCATCAGCGGGCCGAAGCGTTCCCAATCCGGGGAGAGGAGCCGGTGGGTAAAGTCGGGCGGGATCCCATCGAGTCCCCAGGAGGCCGGCTCGCGCTCGAAGCCGCCCATGACGAGACCACCGACCTCTTCCCGGAAATAAACAAGCCGATCGGGGTCCCGCATGGTCGGGAAATCCCTGCGGACTCCCTCGATCGGCCGGGTGGTCAGGAACTGATGAGCCATGGGAATGATCGGCAGGAGGACGCCGACCATGAGCCCGATCTCGGCGGCCCAGATCCCCGCAGCGTTGACGACCACCTCGGGCTGAATCGTGCCGTGACTCGTGACGACGGCCGACACCCTGCCCTTCTTCACGGTGATCGCCTGCACGCTGACGCCGGTTCTGAATTTCGCTCCACGCTGGCGTGCTCCCTCCGCGAGGGCATACGCCAGCCCGGACGGATCGATGTGGCCATCGGTCGGGAGGTACGCAGCCCCTTCGAGCCCCTCAACGCTCATGAGGGGAAAGAGGTCCGCGGCCTCGCGCGCGGTGATCACGCTCAAGGGAAAGCCGAAGGTCCGCGCCCATCCGGCCTGGCGCTTCAGCTCCTGGAGCCGCTCTTTGGAGGAGGCCAGCCGCAGGCTCCCCACCTTGCGCCAGCCCGGATCGCGCCCGGTCTCCTCGCGGAGCCGGTCGTAGAGCTCGACGCTCGCCATGTTGATCCGCGTCAGGGCCACGGAAGAGCGGAGCTGCCCGACGAGGCCGGCAGAGTGGAACGTGGAGCCGGAGGTCAGCTCGCCCTTGTCAAGGACGACGACGTCGCGCCAGCCCATCTGCGCGAGATGGTAGGCAATGCTGCACCCCGCCACGCCGCCGCCGATGATGACCACCCGTACATGGTCAGCCATTCAGATTCCGCTCCCCCCTTCACGCAACATGCGAGCGAAGGCGCGACCCGACCGCAAGGGTCGGGTGCCCGTAGAGGTCGCTCGCTACCGCTCGCGCGTCCGCCAGGCATCCCCGGCGGTCGGGTCGTCACGCCAGCGACCCGGTCCCCATCATGACGAACTGGTCCGGCGCCGTCTCGGTCCAGGCCTGGGTGCGTCGCGTGACGCCGCGCATGAGGAGCCAGTAGACGAACCTCACCGCGAGCCCCACGGAGATGATGAGGACCGAGAGGGCCGCCGCCTGCTCCGTGTCCCCGGCGTCATCCATCAGCAGCACAGCCACCGCCGCCAGCTCCGTGCCCGGGGCGACGAGGAACACGACGGCGGAGAGCGTCACCATGGCATTGAGGAAGAAATACATGCTGATCGCGACGATGGACGGGAGCGCGATGGGCACCGTGACCCGCCAGAAGGTCTTGTAGAACGGCACGCCCATGGAGGCCGCCACGTTCTCGAACTCGGCATCCATCTGCTTGAGCGCCGTCGTGGCAGTGAGGAACGGCACCGTGAAGTAGTGGACCAGGTTGGAAATGATCAGGATGGCCAGCGTCCCGTAGAGTCGGTTGAGTGGACTGCCCGGGGCGTTGAAGACGAAGATGTAGGCCAGCCCCAACACCATCCCCGGGATCGACACCGGCAGGAGCGCGAGCATGTAGAGCGGCAGGCTGGCCCGGGTCCGGCACTTCTCGAGGAGGTAGGCCCCGATGAAGGCGATCGCCGTCCCCACGACCGCGGTCAAGGCCGAGACATAGATGCTATTCAGCAGGGGCGTGTAGAGGTACAGGTTACCCCAGAGGCGAGTCCAGACGCCGACCGCGTCGAAGCTGTAATGCTTGAGCGTGACGGCCAGGTTGTAGGGCCAGCGCGCGACGAGCGAAACGGCCAGGATGACGAGGTAGATGCCCGTGATGCTCGCCGCCATGAGGGCGCAGTAGCCGAAGAGGCTTCCTTCCACCACCCGATTCTTCTGGGGCTCGAGAGGCTTGGCGGACGAACTGACCAGCGCGTACTGCCGCCGCTGGATGAGTCGGTCCACGCCGAACGCGATGAGCGCCGGAATCAACAGGACCACCGACACCGTCGCGCCCATGGTGAAGTTCTGCTGGCCGACCACCTGGTTATAGATCTCGGTCGCCATCACCGAGAATTTCCCGCCGATGATCTTGGGTGCACCGAAGTCCGTGATCACGAGCGTGAAGACGACGAAGCAGGCACTCATCAGCCCGTATTTGACGCCGGGCAGGGTGACCGTCAGGAAGGTCTTCAGCCTGGAGGCCCCCAGCGCCGCCGCCGCGTCGTAGAGGCGGGCATCGGTCGCCGTCAGGGCGGCGATCCGGATCAGCATGGCGTGGGGGAAGCAGTAGAACACCTCGGCCATGATGATGCCCTTGGCGCCGTAGATGCCGATGTTGATGCCCGTCGT
>JACQCL010000042.1 GCA_016201645.1 Candidatus Rokuibacteriota bacterium | reverse complement strand
GTTCTCGTATGCGATGCCGTAGCGCGAGAGAAACTCCCTCGCCTTCAGGCAGGTGGGTCAGCTGTCCCGGTTGTAGAGGATCGCCCGCGCCATGCCCACTCCCCGATGGCCCCTGTTCGGCAGCGAGATTGTAGCGGTCGATGGCGGGGCTGTCCAGAGGCGGCAAAAAAGAAGAGAGGCCCGTGACGAGGAGCCCTGGGTCCTCTCTCTCCCGCTATGCTTCGCGAAGGAAAC
Organism: Candidatus Rokuibacteriota bacterium; assembly: GCA_016201645.1. Classification (GTDB taxonomy): domain Bacteria; phylum Methylomirabilota; class Methylomirabilia; order Rokubacteriales; family CSP1-6; genus JACQCL01. The sequence continues at coordinate 13,221 of JACQCL010000042.1, read as the reverse complement.
TCAAACGAGACCGGGAAATCCTGGAGACGCCGGGCGGGGTCAGAACTTCCCGGTCCGTGCTCGGGCCTACCGCTTTGCGAGCCTCTTCCGCTTGACGTAGGCCCAAATCTTTTTCGTCATGACGGAAGGGCCGATCGGCTTCGAGCCGAAAATCTTCTCGGCTGAATCCTTGCAGCCCTTGAAGTTAATGGAGTAGCCGCCGAACGCCGCCTTCTTCGCCATGCCCTCTCCTCCCTCGAGGTGGATCCTCGAGCACTAAAAGGAACCGCCCTGGCCTGCCGTACCGAATGCCGAAATGGAGCCTCGCCGCCCGGCGCCTCCCAATCCGGCCGAGGGTATTATCGCTGGTTTACGAGGGAGGGAAAAGGAAAAAATACTACCCCTGGGGGGGGTCGCCCGAGAGGGGGACGAGGGGGTGCGGTTCTTCGCTCCCCGGCGGCAGGGGAGGGAAGCGCCGGCACAACGGGCCGGGCGGACCCGGAGTTGACGCCCTCCCCGTCGGGAGGATACAGTACGAGTGTCATTTCACCGCGCGGGAGCTCGGGGAACCGGGCTGAGAGGGCGGCCGGACCGCCGCCGACCGCATGAACCTGAACTGGTTAATGCCAGCGAAGGGAGGCCAGACGATGCCCGCATCTCGCAAAATCTACATCACCGGATCCCGTCCCGACATCCGCGTTCCGATGCGAGAGATCGCGCTCTCGGGGGGCAACCCGCCCCTTAGGCTCTACGACACGAGCGGACCGTACACCGATCCCGAGGCCCACCTCGACATCAAGCAGGGGCTGCCGCCGTCGAGGCTCCCCTGGATCCTGGGCCGGGGTGACGTCGAGGAGCTGCCCGGGCCGTCGTCGGACTACCGACGACAGCGCGACAACGATCCCTCTCTGGGAGGCGTCCGATTCACCAGCGTGCGGTCACCGCTCAGGGCCAAGCCCGGGCGGCGCGTCACCCAGATGCACTACGCCCGCCGGGGCGAGATCACGCCGGAGATGGAGTTCATCGCTCTCCGCGAGGGGGTGTCACCGGAATTCGTAAGGGACGAGGTCGCCCGGGGACGCGCGATCATCCCCGCCAACGTCAACCACCCGGAATCCGAGCCCGTGATCATCGGGCGGAACTTCCTCGTGAAGATCAACGCCAACATCGGCAACTCGGCCGTCGCGTCCTCGATCGAGGAAGAAGTCGAGAAGATGCGGTGGGCGACGCGCTGGGGCGCGGACACCGTGATGGACCTCTCCACGGGCAAGAACATCCATGAGACGCGCGAGTGGATTCTCCGGAACTCGCCCGTCCCCATCGGGCCGGTGCCGATCTACCAGGCGCTCGAAAAGGTCCGCGGCAAGGCCGAGGAGCTGACGTGGGAGATCTACCGGGACACCCTGATCGAGCAGGCCGAGCAGGGCGTGGACTACTTCACGATCCACGCAGGCGTCCTGCTCCGCTACATCCCGCTGACGGCGAAGCGCGTAACAGGCATCGTCTCCCGGGGCGGCTCGATCATGGCCAAGTGGTGCCTCGCGCACCATCAGGAGAGCTTCCTCTATACCCACTTCAGCGAGATCTGCGAGATCATGGCCGCCTACGACGTGGCCTTCTCCCTCGGAGACGGGTTGCGTCCCGGGTCCATTGCCGACGCCAACGACGAGGCCCAGTTCGCCGAACTCGAGACATTGGGCGAGCTGACGAAGATCGCCTGGGAGCACGACTGCCAGGTGATGATCGAGGGGCCCGGCCACGTGCCGATGCACCTGATCAAGGAGAACATGGAGCGGGAGCTCGCGGTCTGCCACGAGGCGCCCTTCTACACCCTGGGGCCGCTGACCACCGACATCGCCCCGGGCTACGACCACATCACCTCCGCCATCGGGGCCGCGATGATCGGCTGGTTCGGCACGGCGATGCTGTGCTACGTCACTCCCAAGGAGCACTTGGGCCTCCCCAACCGTGACGACGTCAAGGCCGGCGTCATCGCCTACAAGATCGCCGCCCATGCCGCGGATCTCGCCAAGGGGCACCCGCGCGCGCGCGAGTGGGACGACGCGCTCTCGAAGGCGCGCTTCGAGTTCCGCTGGGAAGACCAGTTCAACCTCTCGCTGGACCCCGAGACCGCGCGCGAGTTCCACGACGAGACCCTGCCCGCCGAGGGCGCCAAGCTCGCCCACTTTTGCTCGATGTGCGGCCCCCACTTCTGCTCCATGAAGATCACCCAGGACGTGCGCGAGTACGCCCAGAAGAAGGGGCTGGAAGAGGCCACGGCACTGGAGGCCGGCCTGAAGGAGAAAGCCGAGGAGTTCAGGAAGAGCGGATCGGAGATCTACGTCAAGCCCTGACCCCTCACCCTACCCTCTCCCCTGCGGGGAAAGGGAGCTACAGGGCGTCGGGGTCGATGCCGTGCTCCTTGAGCTTCTTCCTGAGCGTGTTGCGGTTGATCCCGAGCAGCGCGGCCGCCTTGACCTGGTTGCCCTGGGTCTCCCGCAACACCGCTCGGAGGAGCGGTTTCTCGACGAGCCCGACCATCAGCTCGTAGAGGTTGGCGCCGGGCCGTCCTCCGAGACCTCGGACGCACTCCGCCAGCTTCTTCTCGATGACCTCTTCGAGGGTCGCGTCGGCGGTGACCGTCGCCCGGGCCGAGACGGGGCCGATCGGAAGGTGCTCAGGCAGGATGACGCCGGCCCCGGCCATCACCATGGCGCGCTGGATCACGTTCTCCAGCTCCCGCACGTTCCCGGGCCAGTCATACCCGACCAGCCGGTCCAGCGCCTCGGGCGCCAGCGCGCGCTCGCCGAGGTCGCCCGCGTACTTGGCGAGGAAGTGATCGGCCAGCAGCGGGATGTCCTCGCGCCGATCACGGAGCAGCGGCAGGGCGAGCGTCACGACGTTCAGGCGATAGAAGAGATCCTCCCGGAAGCGTCCCTCGCTCATCATCGCCTCCAGGTCGCGATTCGTCGCCGCGAGGACGCGCAGGTCAACCCGGATCGGGTCGTGGCCGCCCACCCGCTCGAACACGCGCTCCTGGAGCACCCGCAGGAGCTTGGCCTGGAGATCGAGCGGCATGTCGCCCACCTCGTCCAGGTAGAGCGTGCCGCCGTGAGCCAGCTCCAGCTTGCCGAGCTTCCGCTCCTTGGCGTCGGTGAATGCACCGCGCTCGTGGCCGAACAGCTCGCTCTCGAGGAGGTTTCCGGGGATGGCGGCGCCCGAGACCGCCACGAAGGGGCGGCCGGCTCGCCGGCTGTAGTGATGGATCGCCCGCGCCACGAGCTCCTTGCCCGTCCCCGACTCGCCGCGCAGGAGGACGGTGACGTCGCTCGATGCGACGCGGCCGATCGTCTTATACACCTCTTGCATGCGCGGGTGGCGGCCCACGAGGGCTCCGAACTCCCACACCTCCTGGAGCCCCGTCTTGAGCCGGGACACCTCCTGGCCGAGGCGCCTGGCTGAAAGCGCCCGCTCGGCAAGAAGCAGGACCTCGTCTATGTCGAACGGCTTCGCCAGGTAATCGTACGCCCCGCGCTGCATCGCCTGGATGGCGGTCTCCATGGTCCCGTGGGCGGTCATGATGATGACCTGCGCGTCCGGGCGCGCCTCGCGGATTTTGCCGAGGAGGGTGAGGCCGTCCACGCCCGGCATCCGGATGTCGAGGAAGATCAGGTCGAAGGGCTCAGCCCCGGCCTCCTGGAGGGCCGCCTCCCCGTCCTTCACCGCCGTGACGCGGTACCCCGTCTGCTTGAGGCCCTTCTCCAGGACCCAGCGAAGCCCGTCCTCGTCGTCGGCGATCAGGATGCTGCCTTCGGGCATCTCCCGCTCACTTGGCGATCGGCAAAAAGCACGACACCGTGGTGCCCTTGCCGGGAACGCTCTCGACCTGGATGGCGCCCTTGTGCTCCTCGAGGATCCGGTGGCAGAGCGACAGGCCGAGACCCAGGCCGCGCTCTTTGGTCGTGACAAAGGGATCGAAAATCTTGTTTCGGAGCCCTTCGGGAATCCCCTCTCCCTCGTCGGACACCTGCACCTCGACCAGGTGGCGCACGCCCGCGCCGAGGTCCACTTTGGCGAAGAGCGGATTCATGCTGAGGCGCGTCGTCAGGGTCAGGCGACCGCCCTGCGGCATGGCCTCGATGGCATTTCTGACCAGGTTGTGGAAGACCTGCAGGATCCGGTCCTCGTCAGCCAGAATCGGCGGCAGGCTCGGGTCGTACCGCTTGACCATGCGGACGTTCCGGCTCGCCGCCATCTCCTCCGACAGGAGGGCGACGCCCTCCAGGAGCTGGTGAAGGTTCAACCGTGCCAGCCGGAGCTGGACCGGCCGCCCGAGGTCGAGGAGGGACTCGATGATCCGGTTGACCCGGTCCACTTCCTTGAGCAGCACGTCCGTGTATTCCCCCCAGCGTGCCTCGTCGCCGAGCTCTTTCCTCAAGAGCTGAACCGCACCCCGGATAGCTGTCAGCGGGTTCCGGATCTCGTGAGCCAGCCCCACGGACATGCGTCCCACCGCCGCCAGGGTCTCCCCGCGCCGGACCTCCTCCTCGAGCTGACGGATCCGGGAAAGATCGCGGAGCACCGCGACCGCCGCCTCCACGTTGCCGCTCCCCCCCGCCATCGGCGCCGTCACGATGCTGACCGGGACGAGGCGGCCGTCCGCCGCCTCGATCATCGCCTCCGCTTCGGACCGGCTCTCGCCACTCCGAAGCGTCTCGTTCAGGTGGCGCACCAGCGAGGAGTCGGGGGCGACGACCTCCTTCAGCGTCCGACCCTGAACGCGGCGGGCGGATTTCCCCGTCAGCGCCTCGGCCGCGGCGTTCCAAAGGATGATGCGGAACGCCTCGTCCACCCCGACGACGGCATCGGGCAATCCCGACAGGAACGACTCGTAATCGAGTCTAGCCATAACCTACACGCGACGCGCGAGCGAAGCGAGCCTTCCTCAGCGGGCCCCCGACCCTTGCGGTCGGGGCTCGGCGAGCTTCAAATCGGGGATCGCGTTCATCGTGAGGGGGGCGCGCTCACCGGCGGAGAGGCGCGCCTGGCCGGCGGCCGCGATCATGGCGGCGTTGTCGGTACAGAGCGCCGGGGGCGGGATGAAGAGCTCCCACCCGCGCTCGCCGGCCTCGGCTGAGAGGGCCGCCCGGAGCGCCTTGTTCGCCGCCACGCCGCCCGTCAGGACGAGCCGGCGGACGCCCAGGGAGAGCGCCGCCCCCACGGTCTTCTTTGCGAGCATCTTCACCACCGTGGCCTGGAACGACGCCGCGATATCCGCGACGTGCGCAGCGGACAACGGGCGGGCACGCTTGACGTGAAGCGATACCGCCGTCTTGATCCCGCTGAAGGAAAAATCCGGTGCCCCGTCGGTGATCTGGGCCATCGGAAACGAGATGGCACGCGGATCCCCGGACCTCGCCGTTTGCTCGATGACCGGGCCGCCGGGGTACGCGAGACCCAGGAGCTTGGCCACCTTGTCGAACGCCTCGCCCGCGGCGTCATCCCGCGTCTGGCCGATGAGCTGATAGGCGAGAGGCTGACGCGCCAGATAGAGCGCGGTGTGACCGCCCGAAACAACGAGGGCGAGGAAGGGATAGTCGGGGGTGGGCTCCTGGAGGAACGCGGCAAAGATATGGCCCTCGAGATGATTGACTCCCACGAGCGGGAGCTTCCTGACGTACGCAAGAGACTTGGCCACGGAGCAGCCCACCAGGAGCGACCCCACCAGGCCCGGCCCCTGGGTAACTGCGATCCCCGCAAGGTCGGCGAGCGACACGCTGGCGTCGCTCAGGGCCTTCCGGATGACCGGAACGATGACCTCAACATGCCGCCGCGAGGCCAGCTCGGGGACGACCCCGCCATAGGGCGCGTGGATCTGGTCCTGGGACGCCACGACGGAGGCGAGGATCTTGGTGCCGTCGGCCAGGATGGCCGCCGCCGTTTCGTCGCACGAGGTTTCGATTCCCAGGATCAACTAAACAACTACTTCGCTTGAGCCTGGGGCGACGCGGGCGCGGGCCGGGACTTGTCCAGAATGCGCATCGCCTTCAGGATATCCACGGCCCGCTGAACCTGCGCGTCCTTCTTCAGCTCCTCCTCGGGCGAGGGCATGGCGACGGGCTTCGTCTCGGTGGGCTGGGCGGACGCGACCACCTTAGGCGGTTCGACCACGATGTCAGGAGCGATCCCCTTGCCGTGGATGCTCCGTCCCTTCGGCGTGAAGTACTTCGCGGTCGTCAGGCGCAGCCCTGAGCCGTCGGAGAGCGGGATGATGGTTTGGACCGACCCCTTGCCGAAGGTCTGCGTCCCGAGCACGATCCCGCGGCCCCAGTCCTGCAGCGCCCCCGCCACGATCTCCGAGGCCGAGGCGCTCCCCTGGTTGACCAGCACGACGATCGGGAAGTCGAGGTACGCTTTCTTCGCGTGAGCGGTGAAGCGCATGCTCTGGTTCCGGACGCGCCCCTCCGTGTACACGATCAGCTTGCCGTCTTCGAGGAACTTCTCCGTCACCTCGACCGCCGCGGTCAAGAGCCCGCCCGGGTCATTGCGGAGATCGAGGACCAGCCCCTGAAGCTTGGCACCATTTCGCGTGAACTTTTCCAGGGTCGCGTCCAAGTCGGCAGGCGTCTGCTCCTGGAACTGCCGGAGGCGAATGTACCCGATATCGGGCTCGAGGTCCTGACTCTTCACCGACTGGACATGAATCTGCTCACGGGTGATCGTGAAGTCCTTGGGCTCGGTCCAGCCCTCCCGCAGGATGCTGATCGTCACTTTGCTCCCGGGCTTCCCGCGCATCCGCTTGACCGCGTCGGTAAGCGACATGTCCCTGGTGGAGATCCCCTCGATCTTGACGATCCTGTCGCCCGAGTGCAGACCAGCCCGGTGAGCCGGCGTGCCATCAATGGGCGACACCACGGTCAGGACGTCATCCTTCAACGTGATCTCGATGCCGAGGCCGCCGAAGGTTCCGCTGGTCTCGACCTGCATCTCCCGGTACATCTCGGGGTCCAGGAACGAGCTGTGCGGATCCAGGCCGCGGAGCGTGCCCTTGATCGCGCTGTAGACCAGATCCTTCGGGGGCACCTCGTCCACGTACTGGCTCTGGACGATCGAGAGCACCTCGGTGAAGAGTTTGAGGTTCTCGTACGTCGCGCTCGTGTCGGTGCTCTTGCTGGCGCTCGTGCCCCCGAGGGAAAGCGTGAGCAACAGCAACAACCCCGTGATGAACACTGCCTTCTTCGCTTGCCGGATGGGACCCATTGGAGAAGCCTCCTCGCTCTCGGTTTATCCGCGTCGCCGCAACCACTCGGCGGGATCCTGGGGCCGCCCCTGGTAACGCACTTCAAAGTACAGGCGAGGACCCGCCAGGGAGCCGGTATCCCCCACCGTGCCGATCAGCTGCCCCTGCCGCACGTCGTCCCCCTCCTTGACGCGGATCTCGGCGGCATGGGCGTACAGCGTGTAGTAGTCGTGGCCGTGATCGAGAATGATCAAGTTACCGTACCCCTTGAACCAGCCCGTATAGACCACGTGGCCGGCATACACGGCGACAATTCCCGCCCCGTCGTCGGCCTCGATGTCAACCCCGCGCTTGAATGTCCGGGTGCCGAACCTGGGATGCACCTGCTCGCCGAAGCCCCCCACGATCCGCCCGTCGGTCGGCCAGGGCATGGAGCCCCGAAGCCTGCCGAATCCGACGGCGGGGGGCTCGCCGCCCTTGGTGGGCGGGAGCTTCGCCACGCGACGCTGCCGGGCCTGAAGCTCCCGGATCAGCGCTTCGAGCCGCTTGGCGGCTTCGGAGAGCTCGCCCACCATCCGCTCGTGGTAGGCGCGCTCCTCCTGCACTTTCGCCAGGAGCACGCGGCGCCGGGCGGCCTCCCGGTCCACCGCCTGCCGTTCCTCGTCCACCTTCGCCCGGAGGCCCGCCAGTTCCTGCCGGTGCTCCTCGACGCGCGCCTTGCGCTCCGCCAAGCGCTCTCCCGTTCCACGATACTCCCGAATCAGCTGGGCGTCCACAGCCGCGAGCGTGGTCAGGTGACGAAGCTGGACCGCCCGAGCCACGGGGTCATCGCCGGCCAGGATCAACGGGAGCGCGCCGCCCTGGGCCTGGAGCTTGTACATGGCCGTGAGACGGCGGCCGAGCACCTCCTGCTGGCCGGCCCGTTGGGCTTCGAGCCGCCGGATTTCCCCCTCCAGGCCCTGGATCTCCCCCTGCGCCGTTCGGATGCGACCGTTCAGCACGACCAGCTCGCGCCGCTTCCCCCCTAATGTCCGCTCGATGGCCTCGAGCTCCGAGAGGAGCGAGGTTTCACGCTTCCTGGCCTCGGCGGCCCTGGCCCGTTCCTCCCTGAGCTGCTTCTGGGTCTGCTCAAGGGACTGCTCCTTCTGCCGGAGCGTCTGGTCGTCCCGGCGCTGGGCCGACGCCGGGGAGACGAGCAGCCCCACCGCGAGGAGGGCGAGAGCAACCCGCCACGCCCTCATCTCTGCCTCCGTCTGGGGTGACAAGACACGAGCATCGCAAGGCCCGAGGGAGGCAGCGACCGGAGGCGTACGCAGTTGTACGTTGAGGATCGCTGTCGACCGAGAACGCCGCGAGGCGACGTGTATTGGCACGCCATCATGCGGCTCTCCCCCCTTTGGCCATGAGCCCACCCACAGCCCCGAGCACCGCGCCACCGCTCAAGAGGAGCGCGATCTCGGCCGGCGAGAAGAATGCGGCGCGGGGCAGGCCCAGTGTCACCGCGAGCAGTGGTTCCAGCGTCGGGAGCGCGAAGCGGTAAGCGAGGCCGAGGCCGCCCACAGCCACGGCCGCCCCCACCAGGCCCTGGGCCAGGCCCTGGAGGAACAGCGGCAGGCGGATCACCATCTCGGAGGCCCCGACCAGCCGCATGATCTCCATCTCCTCTCGGCGCGCGTGAAGCACTAGCGTCGTGGCCGTCGTCACCGTCAGGATCGCCGCGAGTGCCAGGACGGCGCCCACCGCGAGGCCGATCACCTGCAAGAGCCCCTGCAACTGAGCGAGCCATTCGACCCACTCCGTCCCCCCCTGCACCTCCTCCACTTCCGCGAGGGCTGAGAGCCGCTGGATGAGGGCGCGCGTCCCTTCCGGCGTGGATGCCTCGGGACTCGGCGTGATCTCCACGGAGGGAGGGAGCGGGTTGGTTGGCAACTGCTCCACTGGGCTCGCCTGGCCGCCGAGCTGCTGTCTCAGGGTCCGGAGCGCCTCCGCCTTGGAGACGTAGCGGAGGCGCTGGACCCCGCCGACGGCTTCCACCGTCTGGAGGAACTCGCCCAGCGCCGCCGGAGGAGGCTCCTCGCGGAGATACACGACGATGCGGAGGCGGTCGCGCCACTCTCCCACCGCCCGACCGAGGTTCAGCGACAGCACCCAGAACGCCCCGAGGGCCGCCAGCGAGAGCGTGATCAGGAGGACCGCGCTCACGGCGACGCGCCCTCCCCGCCTCAGATTGCTCAGCGCCTCAGAGATGACGAACGTCAGCACGCCCTTCAGTCCTCGTCCTTCAGCAACCGTCCGCGGTGCAGCACGAGCGTGCGCCGCTTCAACTGGTCCGCGAGCGTCGCCCGGTGAGTCGCCAGGAGGATCGTGGTCCCGCGGCTCCAGATCTCCTTCAGGAGGTCGAGGATCTCCTCCGCGATGGCCTCATCCAAATTCCCCGTGGGCTCATCGGCCAGGAGCAGGGCGGGCTCCTTGACCAGCGCCCGCGCCAACGCCGCCCGTTGCTGCTCGCCGAGCGAAAGCTGCGCCGGCAGCGCCTGGGCCCGCGCGGAGAGTCCCACCGCCTTGAGCACCTGCATCACCCGGGCCGTCATCTCCCGCCTCGGAGCTCCGAGCACCCGGAGGACGAAGGCCACATTCTCGTACACGGTGCGTCCGGGGAGGAGCTTGGCGTCCTGGAAGACGACCCCGATCGCCCGTCGGAGCTGAGGGATCTTCGACCGGCGCAGGCGCGTGACGTCGTAGCCGGCGACCCGAATCTCCCCTTCCGTCGGCATCTCGTCGCGGTAGAGCAGCCGGAGCAGCGTGGTCTTCCCCGAGCCGCTCGGCCCCGCCAGGACCGTGAACTCGCCCTTTTCGATGCCGAACGAAACATCGGCGAGAGCCGTGACCTTGACCGGCCCCACCCGGTACTCCTTCGAGACTCCTGAGAGCTGAATCATTTAAGGATTACGCCATTATACGATGCAGGAAAGGGGACGCCAAAGATTGTCGCCACGCTCGGAGGGGGGCTTCGCCCCCCTTCCGATTCCTCCCCCCACCCGGCACTAGGACTGCTTGGGGAGGCGTTCCAGCAGGAGCTGGTTGACGAGGGTGGGGTTGGCTTTGCCCTGGGTCGCCTTCATCACCTGGCCGACCAGAAAGCCGAGGCTCTGCTTCTTGCCCTTCTTCCAGTCCTCGATCGCGGGGGCGTTGGCGGCGAGCACCTGATCCACGACGGCCGCGAGGGCGCTTGCGTCGGCAACCTGGACGAGCCCCTCGCGCTTGACAATGGTGGGGGCGTCCTCGCCGGAGCGGTACATCTTCTCGAAGACGTCCTTGGCGATCTTCCCGCTGATGGTGCCGTCGTCGATGAGCGCCAGCAGGCGGGCCAGGTTCAGCGGCGGGATGGGGCATTTGGCGATCGCCTGCTCGTCGTCCCCCGGCAGCTCGCGCAGGAGCTCAGACATCATCCAGTTGGAGACGACCTTGGGCTTGGCATGCGCCCGCACCACCGCCTCGTAATAATCCGCCAGGGCGCGGCTCTGGGTGAGGAGGTCAGCGTCGTAGGGCGGTAGCCCGTACTGGGAGACGAAGCGCTGCCGTCGCTCCGCGGGCAACTCAGGCAGCGTCGTCCTGAGCTGATCCACCCACCGCTCGGCCACCCGGAGCGGCACCAGGTCCGGCTCGGGGAAGTAGCGGTAGTCGTGGGCGTACTCTTTGGATCGCATCGAGAGCGTGTAGTCCTTCTCCGCCTCCCAGAGGCGAGTCTCCTGAACGATGCGCTCCCCTGCGGCGAGGGCCTTGGCCTGGCGGCTCGCTTCGAACTCCAGGGCGCGCTGGACGTTCTTGAAGGAGTTCATGTTCTTGATCTCGACTTTCACCCCGTACTCCGTCGCGCCCCGTGGGCGAAGGGAGATGTTCGCATCGCAGCGGAGCGAGCCCTCCTCCATGTTGCCGTCGCAGACGCCCAGGTAAATCAGGATCGCGCGCATGGCCCTGAGGTAGAGGGCGGCCTCCTCCGGGGAGCGCACGTCGGGCTTGGAGACGATCTCCATCAGCGGCACGCCCGAGCGATTGAAATCCACGAGGCTGGCCCGGGCGGTTTCCAGCGTCCCCTCGTGGACCAGCTTCCCCACGTCCTCCTCCATGTGCACGCGCTGGATCCCGACCCGGCGGGGCGCGCCGTCGGCGTCCACCTCGAGCCAGCCGTCCACCGCCAACGGCTCCTCGTACTGGCTGATCTGGTAGTTCTTGGGCATGTCCGGATAAAAGTAGTGCTTGCGGGCGAAGCGGCAGCCGGCGTTGATCGTGCAGTGGAGCGCCAGCCCCGTCCTGATCGCGAATTCCACGGCGCGGCGGTTGATGACCGGCAGCACCCCCGGCATCCCCTGGCAGACGGGGCACGTCTGGGAGTTTGGGACGCCACCGAAGGCCGTCGGGCAGCCGCAGAACATCTTCGACCGGGTCAGGAGCTGCGCGTGCACCTCCAGCCCGATGATCACCTCGTAATCCGTCGTGGTCGTCATGTCAGCGCCGGGGTGCGGCTCCCCCAGGGCGTGGCCTGCTCGTAGGCGTACGCCGCGGAGAGGAGCGTGGCCTCGTCGAACGGTTTGCCGATAAGCTGGAGCCCGATGGGGAGCCCGCCGGGCGTGAAGCCGCCCGGCATCGACAGACCCGGGAGCCCGGCAAGGTTCACCGGGATGGTGAAGACGTCGCAGAGATACATCTGAAGCGGGTCCTCCTTCTCGCCGAGCTTGAACGCGACGTTGGGAGCGGTGGGGCAGACGAGCACGTCCACCCGCTCAAACGCCTGCTGGAAATCCCGCCTGACCAGCGTGCGCACGCGCTGGGCCTTACCGTAGTACGCCTCGTAATACCCCGCGCTCAGGGCGTAGGTCCCCAGCATGATCCGACGCTTCACCTCCTGGCCGAACCCCTCGGCGCGCGTGCGCCCGTACATGTGGATCAGGTCCTTGCTCCCCGGAGCGCGGTAGCCGTACTTGACGCCGTCGTAGCGCGCCAGGTTGGAGGAGGCCTCGGCCGGCGCGATCAGGTAATACGCCGCCAGAGCGTAGTCGGTGTGGGGGAGCGAAACCTTCTCGGTCTTCGCTCCCAGCCGCTTCAACACCTCGATGGCGTCCCAGACCGCCTTCTCCACCTCCGGGTCCATGCCCTCGATGAAGTACTCGCTCGGGATCCCGACGCGGAGCCCCTGGATCCCCTGCCCGAGCGCCGCCAGATAGTTGGGGACCGGAACGTCGGTGGACGTCGAATCGAGTGGATCGTGCCCCGCGATGGCCTGAAGGAGGAGCGCCACGCCCCGCACGTCCCGGGCAAAGGGGCCGATCTGATCCAGCGAGGAGGCGAAGGCCACGAGCCCGTAGCGGGAGACCCGACCGTAGGTGGGCTTGAGGCCAACCGTGCCGCAGAAGGCGGCAGGCTGACGAATCGAGCCGCCCGTGTCGCTTCCGAGAGCGCCCGCCGCAAAGTCCGCGGCCACCGCGGCGGCTGAGCCGCCGGAGGACCCCCCTGGAACACGCGCCAGATCCCACGGATTGCGCGTCGGAAAGAACGCCGAGTTCTCGGTGGATGAGCCCATCGCGAACTCGTCCATGTTGGTCTTGCCGAGCATGATCGCCCCCGCGGCGGTGAGCCGGGTCATCACCGTGGCGTCGTAGGGCGGGACGAAGTTCTCGAGGATCTTCGACGAGCAGGTGGTCCTAACCCCCTTGGTGCAGATGACATCCTTGATGGCCAGCGGGACGCCGTCGAGAGAGCCCACGGGGGTGCCAGCCCGGAACCGCTTGTCCGCCGCGTCAGCCTGGGCGAGCGCCGACTCCCGCGTCACCGTCACGAAGGCATGCACCTTCGGGTCCAGCGCCTCGATCCGACGGAGGTGGGCCTCGACCACCCGGGTCGGCGTCGCCTCGCCGCTCCGGTACCGCGCCGCCAGCTCGCCGATCGTCGGCATGGCTACTCCTCGATGATCCTGGGAACGCGGACGAAGTCGCCCTCGCGCTCCG